>JAGLDM010000225.1 GCA_023145595.1 Flavobacteriaceae bacterium
TGGGATTCTTTGGGTGAATTTTTAGCCCTAGCGGTTTCATTAGAATTTTTAGCTGAAAAGAACGACAATAAAAAAGCACAACTTTTGGCCGATACTTTGGATGAAGGAACTATTAAACTTTTAAATACAGGAAAGTCACCTTCTCGTAAAGTGAACGAAATAGACAATAGAGGTAGTCATTTTTATTTAGCAATGTATTGGGCTGAAGCACTTGCCAATCAATCAGAAGATGCAGAATTAAAAGAGATCTTTGGCTCAATAGCAAAAGAACTACAATCAAATGAAATTCAAATAAACAATGAACTAATTGAAGTTCAAGGCTGTGAAAATGAATTGGAGGGTTACTATTTTCCGAACGACGACAAAGTGACTAAAGCCATGCGTCCGAGCTCATTATTAAATTCAATTATAGACAATTTCTAAACTAGAAATTGCTAAAAATAAATTCTAAAGCCTCAACAATGTTGAGGCTTTTTATTACTTTTGATTTTATGAGTTTTGACAAAATTACAGAACAATCATCGCAGTACAATCATTTGGAAAAAATGACTCCGGGCGAACTCCTTACAAACATCAATAAAGAAGATCTTACGGTAGCTGCTGCTGTTCAAAAGAGCATCCCACAAATTGAAACCCTTACTAAAGAAATTGTTTCAAAATTAAAACTTGGCGGTCGCCTTTTTTATATGGGTGCTGGAACAAGTGGTCGGTTGGGTGTTTTAGATGCATCAGAATGTCCACCAACTTTTGGAGTTTCTCCCAATGTAATTATCGGAATAATTGCAGGAGGAGATGGCGCTTTAAGAAAGGCTATTGAAGATGCGGAGGATTCTACAGAACAAGGATGGAAAGATTTAGAAAAGTTTGCTATTTCAAATAAAGATATCGTTGTTGGTATTGCTGCATCAGGCACCACACCTTATGTTATTTCTGCCTTAGAAAAATGCAATCAAAACAATATAGCCACAGGCTGTATCACCATGAATGAAGGTAGCCCGTTAGCGACTACCGCTAAATTCCCGATTGCTTGCGTGGTTGGCCCTGAATTCATCACAGGAAGTTCTCGAATGAAAGCAGGTACTGCTCAGAAATTAATTTTGAATATGATTTCGAGCGCCACCATGATTCTTTTAGGGAAAGTGAAAGGGAATAAAATGGTAGATATGCAATTGAATAATGACAAGTTAGTACAACGTGCCATTGATATGATTATAGATGAAACAGGAATAGACACTGAAAAAGCATCTCAATTATTGACTAAATATGGTAGTGTTAGAAAAGCGGTCAAAGCATATTATGAGTAACAACACCTCTTTAAGGTTTACCGTGATAGCAGGTATCATAAATCGATTTATTTAAATTCTCTGTCGTAAATATAAAAAATATTCACATTAAAATTCCTCTAACTTTTTATTAGCTTTTACAATTTTAAAAACTCATAAATAATTGTATTTTTACAACTTATAACCTCGGTGTTTTTTATGGGAAAAATTATTGCAATTGCTAATCAAAAAGGTGGTGTTGGTAAAACGACCACGTCTGTAAATCTTGCGGCATCATTGGGTGTTTTAGAACAAAAGATTTTGCTAATAGATTCCGATCCACAGGCAAACGCTTCATCTGGATTAGGAATAGATATAGATACTGTAAGAAATGGTACGTATCAATTACTAGAGCACACCGTATCTGCTAAAGATGCAATAGTAAAAACAAACTCTCCCAATGTTGATATTATCCCAGCCCATATAGACTTGGTTGCTATAGAAATTGAATTGGTAGATAAAGATGAACGAGAGTATATGCTTAAAAAAGCATTGAAGGAAATCAAAGATGACTATGATTATATTCTTATAGATTGCGCACCATCTTTAGGCTTAATCACTCTTAATTCACTGGTTGCAGCAGATGCAGTAATCATTCCGATTCAGTGCGAATATTTTGCCTTAGAAGGTTTAGGAAAGCTACTAAACACAATTAAGGGGGTTCAAAAGATTCACAACAAAGAATTAGATATTGAAGGTTTATTACTTACCATGTATGACTCACGCTTAAGACTATCAAATCAAGTTGTTGAAGAGGTTAAAAAACATTTTGAAAACATGGTATTTAAAACCATTATTCAACGAAATGTGAGATTGAGTGAAGCTCCTAGTTATGGAGAGAGCATTATAAAATATGATGCCACTAGTAGAGGTGCTGAAAATTATATTAATTTAGCCCATGAAATTCTTAAAAAGAATACATAAGTATGGCAAAAGCATTAAAAAAACAGGCACTCGGAAGAGGACTTTCTGCATTACTTAATAATACAGGGTCTGATATTACTTCGGCAAGTGATAAAAATGCCGATAAACTTGTTGGGACTATTGTTGAATTAGAATTAGATTCAATTGAAGTAAATCCGTACCAACCAAGGACTTCATTTAATGATGAAGATTTACAAGATTTGGCTTCTTCCATCAAAGAACTCGGTATCATTCAACCAATAACTGTTCGGAAATTAGAAGGGAATAAATTTCAATTGGTTTCTGGAGAACGAAGATTTAGAGCCTCAAAATTAATTGGGAATAAAACAGCTCCAGCATATATTAGAATAGCAAATGACCAGGAAATGCTAGAAATGGCATTGGTAGAAAATATTCAGCGTAAAGATTTAGACCCTATAGAAGTTGCTCTTTCGTACCAACGTTTGATTGATGAGATTAACTTAACTCAGGAACAAATGAGTATTCGAGTAGGCAAAAAGAGATCTACAGTTACCAATTATTTGCGTTTGTTGAAATTAGATCCGATTATCCAAACAGGTATGCGTGATGGGTTTATATCTATGGGGCATGGAAGGGCTTTAATTAACATTGAAGGTCAAGATGATCAATTATCAATTTATGAAAATATTTTAAAGCAGAAATTATCCGTTAGACAAACAGAATCATTTGTTAAAAATATCAAAGAAGGAAAACCTGCTACCAAAAAAGTTCAAAAACCTGAAACACCAACGTTTATCAAAAAAAGTATAAAAGGATTGAACGAATATCTTGGACACAAGGTTGAAGTGAAAATCTCTGGAAATAATAAAGGTAAAATTGTAATTCCGTTTCATTCAGAAGAAGATTTTAATCGCATAAAAAAATTATTGCAATAGTGTTTAATCTTAGAATTTTTTGTTTTGCAATTTGTTACTTTTTTATTCAAGTCACATTCTCTCAAAACAACAAACTTATTATATCCGACTCTATTGTTTCGGTAAACACTTTTGATTTTGACCCAAAAGCTCCTGCAAAAGCGGCATTTTATTCTGCAATTGTTCCTGGATTAGGTCAGGCTTACAATAAAAAATATTGGAAAATTCCGTTAGTATATGCTGCTCTTGGAACTGCTACGTATGCCTTTGTTTACAACAATGATTTATACACTACTTATCGTGATGCTTATAAATTAAGTGTGAATGGTAAACCTCATGATTATGATGAAAACAGCGGTCAATTCTTAAGTGACGAAAGCTTAAAAAGAGCGCAAACAGTTTATAAAGAAAATAGAGACTTGTCGTTACTAATTGCTATAGGCTTATACGCCTTACAGATTGTTGAGGCAAGTGTAAATGCTCATTTAATGCAAATGGATCAAAGAAATAATTTGTCATTTAACCCGAATATTACGATAGATCCACACACTAATAAAGTGGTAAGCGGTATTTCAATTTCGTTTGCCTACTAAATAAATACAATAAAAAACGATTAATGAAAATAGCACTTTTAGGATACGGAAGAATGGGACAGGCAATTGAAAAAATTGCAGTAGAAAGAGGGCATGAAATTGTGCTTAAAATTGATATTAATTCTGGTGAATACGATATTTCTAAAGCAGATATTGCGATTGATTTTAGCATACCATCCTCAGCATTTGATAATATTATAAACTGTTTTAAAAATAACGTTCCCGTAGTTTCTGGTACAACCGGTTGGCTGAAACGATATAATGAAGCTATTGAAATTTGCAATAAAAATTCTGGAGGATTCATATCAGCAACCAATTTTAGTTTGGGTGTGAATATATTTTTCGAATTGAATGAACAACTTGCAAAAATGATGAGTACGTTGGATGACTATTCTATTTCTATGGAAGAAATTCATCATACAAAAAAATTGGATGCACCGAGTGGCACAGCAATTACCCTAGCAGAAGGTGTCATTAAAAACTCATCTAAAAAAACTTGGGCATTAGATGCAACAAATAAAATTGATGAAATACCAATAGTTGCAAAAAGAATTGATGATGTACCGGGAACTCATTCGGTTACGTACAAATCAAGTATAGATACTATAGAAATTAAACACACTGCGCATAACCGACAAGGATTTGCGCTAGGTGCTGTTGTTGCAGCAGAGTGGCTTGTTGACAAAACGGGTGTTTTCTCAATGAAAAATGTCCTCGGACTTTAAAAAAACAATAGATTATGACTTTAACTCAAATATGGCTCCTTTTTATTCTTGGAGTTCAAGTAGTTCATTTTTTAGCAACTTGGAAATTATATGTAAAAGCCGGTAAAAAAGCGTGGGAAGCAGCAATCCCTGTATATAATGCTGTTGTTTTAATGCAAATTATTAAACGACCAAAATGGTGGGTGATTTTACTTTTTATTCCGATCATCAATCTTTTAATGTTTCCAATTATTTGGATTGAAACGATCAGAACATTTGGTAAAAAATCAAGGTTAGATACCACATTGGTATTACTAACAGGCGGATTCTATATTTTTTATATCAGTTATTTTGAAGATGTAAAATACAACGAAGATCGAAGTTTAAAATCACAAAGCGGTTTAGGGGAATGGGTGAGTTCTATTGCATTTGCAATTATTGCAGCAACCATTGTGCATACATATTTTATGCGTCCTTATACGATTCCTTCTTCGTCTTTAGAAAAATCTTTGCTTATTGGTGATTATCTTTTTGTAAGTAAGTTTCATTATGGTGCTCGAATCCCAATGACTCCAGTTTCACTTCCAATGGTACATGATTCTATTCCTGTAGTTGGAACTGGGTCGTATTCAAAAAAAATTCAACTTCCATACATGCGCCTTCCAGGGCTTCAAAAAATAAAGCGCAATGAAATTGTGGTTTTCAACTGGCCTGCAGATTCTTTAAAATGGATGTGGAATGATCATTCAGGGAAATTCACCTACAAACCTATTGATAAAAAAACGAATTATGTAAAACGTTGTGTTGCTATTGCTGGAGATTCATTGCAAATAATTAATGGCGATATTTATATAAACGGTAAACGCTCAATAATGCCAGATAGAGCAAAACCTCAATATTACAATGATGTTGTTTTAAATCCTGGTCAAAAATTAAGCAATAGAAGTTTGAAGGAACGTTATGGAGTTCGAGAAGGATATGTCTCTGCTGATGGTTATAATTTAAATGTTACCGACAAAGAAGCGGATATGCTGCGAAATAATCCTGCTGTGAAAAGTGTTACGAAGAGAATTGCACCGAGCGGGATATTTGACAAAAGAGTATTCCCACATGATTCTCAATACCCTTGGACACAAGATAATTTTGGACCGATTTACATTCCAAAAAAAGGAACTACGGTTGCTTTAAATCATCAATCATTGCCTTTTTACAAAAACCTCATCAAGCAATATGAACACAATAGTAACGTGATTTTTAATGGTGACGATGTCTATATTGATGGTGAAAAAATCACCGAATACACTTTTAAACAAGATTACTATTGGATGATGGGGGACAACCGACAAAGTTCATTAGATGCTCGATTTTGGGGATTCACTCCCTTTGATCACGTGGTGGGAAAACCTGTATTTATATGGTTTAGTTGGGAAACTAACGGACAGGGAATTAAAGAAAAAATACGTTGGGATCGATTGTTTACCACAGTTCATGGAGAAGGGAAACCGAAATCTTATTTCTATTATTTCTTAGTAGTATTGGGTATCTATTTAGTGTATAGCAACTTTTTTCGAAAGGGAAAAGAATAAATTAAATTCAAAAATGAAGGTTGACGGTTGACGAATATTAAAACTTTTTTAACTCTTAAATTTAAATTATAAATTTACTTTATTTAACAGTTTAATCATTCGACCTAAGCGCAATTCGAAATTCATAATTCGTAATTATATATGTTATTTCTTCCTACCTACTTCGCTCCTATTTCGCAATATATAGCACTATTTCAAAACGAATCTTTTGTATTTGAAGTTGAAGATAACTTTCAAAAGCAGACCTTTAGAAATCGTTGTTATATTTATGCAGCCAATGGAAAGTTGCAATTAAATGTTCCTATTATTCGAACTAAAGGAATGGGTCCTCAGAAAACAAAAGATATTCATATAGATAATAGTTACCCTTGGCAAAATCAACAATTAAAAACTTTGCAATCTGCTTATCGGTCTTCTCCCTATTTCGAATTTTATGAAGATGACTTATTACCTTTATTTGAAACAAAACAAGAATACTTACAAGACTTTAATCTAAAATGTCATGCATTTATAATGGATGCTATTCAAGAAAATATTCCGTTTACAAAAACAACAGAATACTTAAAAGAACCAGAACTAAAAGATGCTCGGAATTTAGCAATTCCCAAGTATAATTTAAATACTGAGTTAAAATCGTACACCCAAGTATTTGACAATAAACATGGATTTATCCCCAATTTAAGTATTTTGGATTTGTTATTTATGGAAGGTCCTAATGCGGTGACTTACTTACAAGATCAGAATATCTCGATTTAAACACCTCTTTTTTAAAACCAAAAAAGAATTATGCCTACTAAATTTTAAAATTTAGTAGGCATAATTATAATATTATATCTTATAAATTAGTTGAGTTCCTCACATATCAGGAGTCTCATCACAAACTAATTTACCGAATCAACTTTTTATACTTAATACGTTTTGGCATCAAATCTCCTCCCAATCGTTTTTTCTTATTTTCTTCATATTCAGAAAAAGAACCTTCAAAATAATACACTTGAGAATCGCCTTCAAAAGCCAAAATATGTGTGCAAATCCGATCTAAAAACCATCTGTCATGCGAAATTACTACCGCACAACCTGCAAAGTTTTCTAAACCTTCTTCCAGTGCTCGTAGTGTATTCACATCCAAATCATTTGTTGGCTCATCTAATAATAGGACATTTCCTTCTTCTTTTAAGGTCATGGCTAAATGTAAACGATTCCGCTCTCCACCAGATAAAGCATTTACCTTTTTATTTTGTTCAGAACCCGCAAAATTGAATCGACTCAAATACGCTCTAGAATTCACCATCTTACCGCCCATCATGACCAAATCTTGTCCGTCTGAAAAATTCTCCCAAATTGATTTATTCTGATCAATATTAGAGTGTGACTGATCTACATAAGCGATTTTTGCAGTATCTCCTACAATAAATTCTCCTTTATCTGGATTCTGCTCGCCCATTATCATTTTAAATATGGTGGTTTTACCAGCACCATTCGGGCCAATAATACCAACAATTCCATTCGGAGGCAAACTAAAGTTCAAATCTTCATATAGTAATTTATCTCCAAATGCTTTAGAAACATGTGCTGCATCAATTACATTATTCCCTAATCGTGGACCATTCGGAATGTAAATTTCTAATTTTTCTTCCAACTTTTTTTGATCCTGACTCATCAATTTATCATAGTTCGCCAAACGAGCTTTTGATTTTGACTGTCGTCCTTTCGCACCTTGTCGCACCCATTCCAGTTCGCGCTCTAAAGTTTTTTGTCTTTTTGATGCTGTTTTTTCTTCTTGTCTTAATCGGGTTGACTTTTGATCTAACCAAGATGAGTAATTTCCTTTCCACGGAATTCCTTCCCCTCTATCCAATTCTAAAATCCATCCAGCAACATTATCTAAGAAATATCTATCGTGTGTTACCGCAATCACCGTTCCTTTATATTGTGATAAATGATGTTCTAACCAATG
>JAGLDM010000226.1 GCA_023145595.1 Flavobacteriaceae bacterium
GTGAATCTATTAAACCATGTCACTAACGCACAATGGAGGGTCGAGCATACTGGGTAACTAAGTAGTGATGGACTTAAACACATCAACAGCATATTATAGGAATTGGAGGTATTCTACCAATTCAAAACTTAAATTACGCCACAGATAAACATCTACTTTTGATCTCTATTCAAAATTGTGGGATTGTCGTGTGCATAGATAACACCATTGTAAAACGATCTTAGGCAGTTTAAAACTGATGAGTTGATAAATAATGTTCACTTAACAGGTAAAACAATGCAAAATAGATAAATGAATAGACAATTGAAGAATATATCCGTTATTACAATCTCTGCGATTTCACACCGATTAACGATGAAATATACAAAGCCATGTGTCCAGTCGGATTGGGAAAAATAGATCTACTCGTTATAAAGTAAAATAACAACTAAAAAATAAAGAAGAAGCATTATGCACTACATTCAAAAACTTCGCCAATTATTAGAAAGAAAAACTAAAACACATTTGAGTTATTTAGTACTTTTTTCTTTATTTGTCTCTATTATAGAGACTATTGGCGTTAGCGCCATTATGCCATTTATCAATATAGCTACGAATTTTAGCGCTATTTCAACCAATAAATATTATCAAATATTATTTCATTTTTTAAATTTTTCCAAAGATATTAACTTTGTATTGACTTTTGGCTTTATTTTGATCGGATTCTATCTTTTTAGAGGCGCTGTTAATGTAGCGTATACTTATGCGTTGTCTTATTTTGCCCAAAGCCTAGGCGCACAACTTGCTATAAAAACTTTTAATATTTATCTATCTATGCCTTATTACTTATATGTAAACAAAAACAGTAGTTATTTAAAAAAAACCATTTCAATAGAAGTAAATAATATCTCGATTGTTGTCACTGCCGTATTGTCTATGACTACTGAAATATTTGTAATAGTATTTTTGTACATTTTGATGCTACTTGTCAGTTGGAAGATCACATTAGCATTTACCGCTATTTTTCTAATGAAAATAATTTTTTTAAGCAAAACAGTCACTAAAAAAATAAAATCCATAGGCGTTATAAGAAATAACATAGGCATTAATAGTGCTGAAATTTACAACAAAACCTTTGCAAACTTTAAACAAATTAAACTGCAGGATCCAGATCACATTAATGATATAAAAAATGATTTTAAACATCTTCGTAATGAACTCTGCAAAGTAGGTACAACCTATGACACGCTTACCGTGTTCCCGAGATTGTTTTTAGAAACAGTAGGTTTTAGTATGGTAGTTGGCTTATTAGTTTTTTTAATATACAAGCAACAAGGTAACATACTGTATATTTTGCCAACGCTAAGTCTATTTGTATTATCTTTATATAGGCTCTTGCCCTCTGTTAATCGTATTGTACTAGGCTATAACGCATTAATGTATTATCATAAATCTATTGACGTTGTTTATGACGAAATACAAACAGCACAAGAGCATTTATCTAATCAGCCTATCGCATTTAATAATCAAATTACTTTATCTAATATATATTTTACTTATCAAGGTAAAAGCAAAAATGTTTTAACCAATATTAGCCTAAATATAAATAGGGGGGAAAAAATAGCATTTGTAGGCGAAAGTGGATCTGGAAAAAGCACTTTGGTAGATTTAATAATAGGTTTATATATCCCCTACAAAGGAAATATTAAAATAGATAATGTTTTATTAAATCAAAATAACATAGCACTTTGGAGATCTCAAATTGGCTATATTCCACAACAAGTTTATCTATTTGATGGAACAGTTAGCAATAATGTATGTTTTGGTAGAAAATTAAATAAAGCACTATTAAAAGAAGTTTTGAAACAAGCAAATATTTATGATTTTTTAAAAACTAAAGAAGGATTAAATACGCTAGTAGGAGAAGGTGGCATACAACTAAGTGGCGGACAAAAACAAAGAATTGCAATAGCAAGAGCATTGTATGGAGAGCCAAAAATACTAATTTTAGACGAAGCCACCAGTGCATTAGACACTAAAACAGAGCAAAAAATTATGCAAGAGATTTATAGCGCAAGTAAAGATAAAACTTTGATTATAATAGCACATCGATTAAGTACCATTGATGGTTGTGATAAGGTGTATGAGTTAATAAATGGAAGTTTAAGGTTGAACAGCAATAGGCTTTAATATGATTTTTTTGCATGTCTGTAGTGGTACAGTTATGCTTATACCCATTAAAATGGAAGATTACCAGTATAGTTCACAGTTTAAAAAAATTCATAGCAAATAAACTTTTTTATGTAAGCAACTAAGGTAATATATACACATCATATTTGAAGATACTCGTTTCAGGAGACCGTAGTGATCCATGTTCAAAGCGCAATGCTCCCTTCGGTAGGGTTTAAAACACTTTAACCCTTTATTTTTATTCATTTTTTGAGAATTGCAACGCAAAAGATGATTTACTCAGTTGTCCCCAAATGGAGAGTTTTAAATGTGTTATTGATTTTGCTAAGGGAATAACCATTCTCTTCAATCAATGCCTTGCCTCTCACCTTTTAAATTCTCGCTGAAGCCTGCATATTCAGGTGTGATGGGTATATACAAGGAACCACAAAATTCGTTTTGGCGTTTACTCAAGGAGGTCAAACATGTATAAGTTAGCATTTATCGTGCTAATGATTTTTGTAACTTGTTTTGCTCAAGCTACTACGGCAAACGATACCGAACAAGATCCAAATATTAACCAAGCGCAAGATGTGCAAGATGTGCA
>JAGLDM010000227.1 GCA_023145595.1 Flavobacteriaceae bacterium
AAAATGATTATCAGAAATGCAAACAGGATGGTGGAATTGATGGGAAATTCACCTTATGATTTTGTGATGAATCATTCTGAAGATAATTTAGAAGGTTTTAGTGATTTTGTTCATCGAACTTTTAACGGAATTGATTTTACATTTTTTATCAAATCACTACAAAATATTTATAAAAATCATGGCGGATTGGAAATGGTGTTTTCTCAATTTCCAGAGGATGAAACTCACAAAAGAACCATTCATCAATTTAAAAAAGTTTTTTTTGAAATTCCGCATGAATCTAGAACTACAAAACATGTTTCTGACCCGATAAAAGGAAGCGCCTCGAAACGGTTGAATATGTACCTTCGATGGATGATAAGAAAAGACACCGCTGGGGTAGATTTCGGAATTTGGAGAAAGACACCGATGTCAAAATTATCGTGTCCGTTAGATGTCCACTCTGGTAATGTGGCACGAAAATTAGGACTGTTAACTAGAAAACAAAACGATTGGAAAGCCTTGGAAGAATTGGACGCAAGTCTTCGGAAGTTAGATCCAACAGACCCTGTTAAATACGACTTTGCCTTGTTTGGTTTGGGTGTTTTTGAAAAGTTTTAATCAATCATTTTAATCGATTCAGCTTTAAAGCGATTATCAACAATTTCACCCGTAATATTTCCTTTTCGAATCACTTCACAAAAACCTTTCTGGTCATTATGAGCATCGCCGAAATCCTCGATTTTTGCTCCATCAACAAAATAGGCTTTGCCATCAATTCTTACTGCTAAATCACAACCATCTTGAGAGGTTAAACCAAATTGACATTGACCACAGGACAGTTCTGCTAATTGGGAGTTTTGTTTTTTAGATGTGCAACTTACCGTTAAAAATAAGGTGACTGTAAAAAGAAAAGTTGTAAATTTCATAGATTTAATTGTTAAAAGCATTAATAATAAGCCATCTGGTTCCGTTAGTATACGGCAGGTTTTATATAGGTAGATTCAGTTTGTCAAAAGCAACAATTATTAATCCAATTCCCAACCAAAGGATGTTTGAAATATATAATCGCCTTTTGCAGCATCAGCAGCAGGTTGGTTATCAAAATTATAGGTGATCCCAGATTTGACATAAAAGTCTTTAAAGAAATCATATTTCAGATCAAATTTTAAATCTGTTCTAAAACGCCCTTTTTCTGTGATACTGGGATATGCGGTTAATGATGTAAACAGACTTAAGTCGCCAATATCATACTTATTAAACACCATTCCAAAATAGACCTCCATACTGTTTCTTGATTCCAAAGCAGGGTCTGTAAAAACTTCATTATTGAATGCCAAACCAGTACCTGTACCAAAATACAAGGAGTTAGTATGTTTAAAGTAATAACCCCCACCAAGTTTACCAGTACTTCTTAACTTCAGGTTTTGTTCGTTATTAGATAAAAAATTCGTAGATGTTGATAAAAACCAATCCTTTGGTAAAAACCGTATAAAACTTACATCACCTTCAAGGCGTTTGATATCTTCAACATCGTCTTGACTACTTAAAACAGAGTTATAAAAACTAGAAATACTCCATCTTTTTCCTGTATAACTAACCAAAGCATTTTCTGTAAATTGTTTAGAGTTATTTGCCTTTGTTAAGACAAGCCCTAGATCAAAGGAAGCGTTTATACGACTCCAAAAACTTTTTCCTACTGACTCTAACAAAATAATATTATTGAGTGCTGTTTTAAAAACATAAACACCGCCATCTATCAAAACTTCTTTTTTGTTTTCGGGGTTGGCGTTTATCTTGGCATCTAATCTTCTACCGTCATTTAAAGCGACAATAAAAAGTGATTGGCTATATATTTCTTTTACTTGGCTCCACTTTATTTTGAAGTCACTGTCACTAAAAGAGGTTTTCATAATTAAAACACTTTTGTCTAAACTCTTAATCTCTCCAACCAACCGTTTGTTATTATTCAAAACAATGGAGTCGTTTTGAGAAAACAATATATTGTTAGAGTTGATAAGCAAAAGAAAAAAAAGGATGTATTTAGTCATTCTAATAAACTCAGAAAACAAATATATAAAAAATAATATTGAAAAAGTTGAGAGGTTTAATACCCTATTTTAGATCTAACTCTCTGTAAAACTTCAGTCGCTACGGTATTGGCTTTTTTAGCACCGATGGCTAAAATCCGATCAATTTCATCAAGATTTTCCATATAATATTGATAGCGAGTTCTTATTTCTTTAAATTCCTCTATAAGTAATTCGAAGAACGCTTGTTTTGCATGGCCATAACCGTAATTTCCGCCTTCGTAATTTGCACGCATTTCTGCTATTTGTTCTTCAGAAGCAATTAATTTATAAAGGGCAAATAAATTACAAGTATCTGGGTTTTTTGGATCTTCAAGAGGAGTGGAATCCGTATCAATCTTCATAACCTGTTTTCGCAATTTCTTTTCCGGTAAAAAAATATCGATGATATTTCCTTGTGATTTACTCATTTTACCACCGTCGGTTCCAGGAACATACATAGTACCTTCTTGAATTTTTGCTTGTGGCGGAACCAAGGTGTCTCCCATTTGATGGTTGAATCTATTCGCAACATCTCGGGTCATTTCTAAGTGTTGCAATTGGTCTTTACCAACAGGAACGATTTCAGCATCATACAATAAAATATCTGCAGCCATTAGCATTGGGTAAGAAAACAAACCAGAATTTACATCTTCTAACCGCTCTGATTTGTCTTTAAATGAATGTGCTAATGTGAGTCGTTGGTACGGATAAAAGCAGCTTAAATACCATGTTAATTCAGTGACCTGAGG
>JAGLDM010000228.1 GCA_023145595.1 Flavobacteriaceae bacterium
GTGGGTTGCGAAGTATTAAAATACCGCATATCTCCCAATAAAATCCAACTGTCATTTTCTAAGTAAACATTTGATTTAAATGTAAACATAAACTGATTCAGAGTTGTGTAAGATATCGACCCAAGAGAGGTAGATAATCTTGTAGTCGTAGGGTCGCCCATATAAACGCTTGTAGAAGCCGCTACTCCATACATAAAACCAACAGTTGGATTTGACACTAAAAGAGGTAATGGGGCAAAATAGATTTTTCCTTTTTCAGGTTCATTTTTGTCATCTTTTTCTTGTTCCTTTTCTTGCGCAACACCTATGGTTGCTATTAATAAAAATATTAGTATTGTTGTAATTCGTACTTTCATATTATTATTTGTTAAGTTTAATATTTCTATTTAGATATCTTCCGTTCTTTAATGTTTGCTAACGGTTAAGATAAAATCAGTTTCAATTGACTTTATCGTACGATAGGTAAAGTTAGTGAAAATAATTGAAAAAGTCAAGGGCAGAAACCCCGTTTTTTAGATGCTTGTGGGTGCATTTTGGGTTTTGTTAGACATGTTTTAATCCGTACAATAATCAGCATGTGACATCGCATCATCAGCATATTTTTTGGCTTTTTCGGCATAATACCTGCCGTCATTAAGATTGCCAGAGTTGGACGCTTTTTTGGCGTTGTCATATCCGTCATTTGCGGCATAATATGCCTTCTCACAGTCACATTCATCGGCATATGACATCACGTTATTAAAAGCCTCCACAGCTTCCCTAGCATACTGCCGCATATCGTTTACGTTATCTGCATAATATGATTTTTCAGAATAAGAAGAAGCGTTATCTGCTTCATAATAAACGTCTGAACAGTCTCTATCGCTGTTGAATGATTGTGTTATAAAAAGCGTGAAAATTAGGAGTGTTAATGTTTTCATGATTTTAATTATTTATGTTTGGAAATGGGGGATGCTCATACAATTAAACTGTATGATTACAAGATAGTTTTTAATTCGGACTTAGCTAAAGTTTGCCGAGCTATTTTTCAATAAAATTCATTTAATGGGTGTAATCTAAGCTTGTAGTAAGCCGTCATTGGTAATTGGTTCTTGTCAATA
>JAGLDM010000229.1 GCA_023145595.1 Flavobacteriaceae bacterium
ACACATTATCGGGATATTCTATTAATTATATTCTTTACATCCATTGGACTTGCAACTAAAATTAAGAGCATAATAAAAGGAGGGAAAATATTACTTATTCTTTCAGTTCTAGGTATTGCCTATATTTTTGTGCAAAATTATATCTCCATATTTATTGCTAAAGCATTCAACCTAGAGCCAGTAATTGGTATGGTGTCAGGCTCTACACCTCTACAAGGCGGGCATGGTAACGTTGTCTCTTGGGTGCCGGTTTTTATGGAACAATTTGATGTTTCAAATATTATGGAGATAGGAATGACTATGGCTACTTTTGGGTTGATTATTGGTGGTCTATTAGGAGGACCCGTTGCAAAATTCCTGATAAAAAAGCACAAATTAAAACCTGATGAAGGAATTGCGGATTCCGATATTCTTATAGGACAAAAACATGGTGAAAATCTAGTTGTTGATTATGAATCCATGTTGAAAGTTATCATTATGCTAGCGCTATCTATTGGGATAGGTATATATACTCACGCATTTTTAGAATATATAGATTTCACATTACCCATGTTTGCAACTTGTATGTTAGGTGGTTTAATTGTCGCCAATATTCTTCCGTTGATTAACCCAAAATTGGGGTGTCCTGAAAAATCTCCTGCTCTTTCTATTACCTCAGACCTAAGTTTGGGTTTATTCTTGGCTATGGCAATGATGACTCTTAAGTTTTGGGAAATTGGAGATGAATCCTTTTTTATTATAACGAATATTCTTATCCAAACCATCGCTATTTTACTATTTTCCATATTTGTGATTTTTAGGTTATTGGGAAAAAATTATAATGCAGCCGTAATTTCAGCTGGATATTTAGGCTCTTCAATGGGAGCAACACCAACCGCAATGGCCAATATGGCCGCTGTAACCAAAGAACACGGATCTTCAGTTATAGCTCTTGCTGTAATACCAATTTTTGGAGCATTTATCATTCAGGTAAGTAATGCAATTGTCATCAATATAATATTGATGATACTTTAAAATAAATAATCAATTAAATCTAAATGTTATGAAAACAAAAAAACAACTATCCTTACTTATCACCTTGCTACTTTTGCTAGTAAGTACATCAACTACTTTTGCACAAAAGTATAGAACTGAAACCGACTTATTAGGCGATTTAAAAGTTCCTGCTGATGCCTATTATGGTGCGCAAGGAGCTAGAGGGATGGAAAATTTTCAAATCTCAGGACAATATATTAATGATTACCCTGACTTTATGAAAGCTTGGGGAATGGTTAAACTAGCCGCTGCCAGAGCCAATACCGATGTAGGTAAAATGCCTGCCGATATGCTTAAACTTATTGAACCTGCCTGTCAGGAATTAATCGATGGAAACTACCTAGATCAATTCAAACTTGATCTTTATCAGGGTGGAGCAGGTACTTCAACCAATATGATTGCCAATGAGGTTCTTGCCAATATAGCCCTTGTAAAAGCTGGCTATAAAAAAGGTGACTATGATAAAATTTCGCCCAACGATCAATTGAATATGTCGCAATCTACAAATGACGCCTATCCTACTTCTTTAAAAATAACCATGCTTATGCATAATGATAAATTGATAGCGCAATTAAAGTTATTGATAAAATCATTTAGAAAACTAGGTAACGATAATATAGATATTGTAAAAATGGGTAGAACCGAATTTCAAGATGCTGTACCAATGACTGTTGGTCAAGAGTTTCATTCTTTTGCTGCTATGCTTGAATGGGATGTGACCAATATTGAATTTGCAAGTAAATCTTTAACGGTAATCAATATGGGAGGAACGGCTATAGGTACGGGCTTAAATGCTCCTAAAGGTTATGAAACATCTATAGTTAAACACATAAGAGATATATCTGGTTTTGACTTAAAAAATGCTGATGACTTGATTGCTGCTACGTCAAGTTTACAAGGTTTTGTAGTATATTCATCTGCTTTAAAAACTTTGGCAACTACATTATCTAAAATTTCAAATGATTTAATCATTCTTTCTTCTGGACCACGAAATGGTATTTTTGAGATCAATTTACCAGCACGTCAACCAGGGTCTTCTATTATGCCAGGAAAAGTAAATCCTGTAATAGCAGAATTAATGGCTTTCGTTAGCTACCGTGTTTTAGGTAACGATGTTACAGTAAGTATTGCCGCTTCTGACGGAGATTTGCAGTTAAATGCCTACGAACCGGTTGTCGGCTTATCTATTTTTGAATCTCAAAAATTATTAATCAATACGATGAAAACATTTAGAGAACAATGTATTGACGGTATCACTATAAATGAAGAAGTACACAAACGCAATATGGAAACCACCATTGGTATTGTTACAGCCTTGAACCCAATATTAGGACACCATGTTGGAGATGAATTAGCAAAAGAATCTATGAAAACAGGAAAAGGAATTTTAGAACTTGTACGTGAGAAAAAACTTCTTACAGAAAAACAAATTAAAGAGATTATGTCTCCAAAAAATATGACAGGGCTAGATAAATCAAAATACAAAAAATAAACAAACATTAATAATAATTAAATATAGAAACCATGAGAAAAATATTTTTAGCATTTTTATTAGTTGCTTTTATTTATCCGAGTGCTTTTGCACAAAATAAAAACCTTCCAAATATTGTTGTATTAGCAACAGGGGGAACTATTGCCGGAACAGGAGCAAGTGCTACTGGATCAAGTTATACAGCCGGTAAAGTAAGAATTGAAGAAATGATAGATGCTGTTCCAAATATCAGGGAATTAGCAAATTTAAAAGGAGAACAAACTACAAATGTAGGTTCTCAAGATATGAGCGTAGAAGTTTGGCTTATTTTAGCAAACCGAATCAACGAACTTTTAGCAAAAGATGATGTTGACGGGATTGTGATTACTCATGGGACAGATACCCAAGAAGAAACCGCTTTCTTTCTAAATCTTACTGTAAAAAGTGAGAAACCTGTTGTATTGGTTTCTGCTATGCGATCTTCTACAGCTTTAAGTGCAGATGGGCCTTTGAACTTATATAATGGTGTTGCCGTTGCTGCAAGCCCTAAAGCTAAGGGGAAAGGTGTGTTAGTTGTAATTAATGATGCTATTCTTTCAGCTCATTCAGTTAAAAAAATGCTAACGACACCTGTTCACGCTTTTATGTCTCCAGAACACGGACAATTAGGAACCGCTAATTTTGGTCTTGTTGAATTTTTTCATGAACCTCACGGTCTTCATACAATAAATAGTCAGTTTTCTGTTGTTGGAGTGAAAAGCCTTCCTCGTGTTGATATTATTTACGGTTGCGCAGATGTATCTACAGATTTAATTGATCTAATGGTAAAAGCAGGTGCTAAAGGAATTGTTATTGCTGGAGTTGGTGACGGAAATATAAATAAAGGTACGTTGGCAGCAGCGAAAAAAGCAACAAAAAAGGGAACACATATCGTTAGGGCTTCTCGAATTCCTGTAGGTGCTGTTTTAATACATGGTGAAGTTGTTGATACTGATTATGGAACAGTAGCATCAGATGAATTAAGCCCTCAAAAAGCTAGAATAGTTTTGATGCTTGCATTACAACAAAATAAGAATATTAGCAGAGAAGAGTTGCAAGAACTAATGATTAATTACTAATTTTTTTAAATTATGAAAATTAAAAAAACTTTAAACCTTGTTCTTGTACTTTTTCTATTTACTATAGGAGTTGCACAAGCGCAATTAAGACAAGCAGATAGTACATCAACATATAGAAGCATTATCCCTGAAACAAAACAAGGATTATTGAGTAATGTCGATATGATTGCCAATATGCAATTAGGAATGAGAAATGATTTTTTGGACGGCGATCATGTGCAATCTAATTTTAAATTTGAGCAGTTTAGACTTGAAATAAAGGGCTATGTACATGAAAAAGTTTTCTTTAGATTTAGACATAGATATACTAGTACCTTTGAACCACAGACCGTAGATAAAGTAATTAAGGGAGTTGACTTTGCTTACCTGCGATTTGACCTTTCTGACAAAGTACAATTTACTGTAGGTAAGACTTTTGCAGATTGGGGTGGAATAGAGTTTGATCTGAATCCAATTGATATTTACGAATATTCTGACATTATTGAAATGGCAGATAATTTTCTTACTGGTGCAGGAGTATATTACCAGGCTTTTGATAATCATGGGTTTTCATTTCAAGTTTTAAATTCCAGAACACAATCGTTTGAAGAACTTTATCAGGGTTTGCCAGAGAAGGAAGGATCTGAATTTCCACTTGCATCTGTAATTAATTGGCGAGGAAATTTTTTGGATGGGAAATTCAAAACTATTTGGTCATATTCTTTATTTAATGAAGCAAAAAGTACTTTTAAGAACTATATAGCTTTAGGTAATCAATTAAATTTGAATAAATTCACTGTAGCTTATGATTACAAATGGAGTAGCGAAGGTATAGACAGAACAGGAATAATTAGCAATGATGTTCCGGATACTCTATACCCTTTTGCTTTAGAGAAAACACAATATAGTAGTCATTGGCTTAAGGTAGATTACAGGTTTGCAAAAAAATGGCAAGCCAGCTTTGTTGGGTTTGTAGATAACGCAAAATGGATGGATGATATAGATCCATTAAAAACTACCGATGACTGGCGAACCGCCTACGGGTTTGTTCCAACCATCGAGTTTTTTCCATGGAATGATTTAAATCTTAAATTCTTTGCAGGATATGTTGGAAGAGTTTATAATTATTCTGATTATGCAAAATCCCGAGCTGGAGTAAAAGATTATAATACAGGTAGGGTAGTCTTTGGAATAATTAGTCCTTTACGTATCTTATAATTTTTTTAGTTGTATAGAATCCACCTCGCGAGCCTTAAAACAAACGGTCTTGTAAAAGGTGGAATCTCTACCTTTGATGTAGCGAATTAATGGAGTTCTTAAATTATTAAATCATTTGCGGTTGTCCCAAAATATGGGTTGAATAGAACTAAACCGTTACGCTCTCATAATTTCGTTTTACAAAATCTATAGCAGATCCTACAATCTCACCCATATTCTTACATTTTTTAAAGTTTACATCTCCAGAAAACGTAAATATTTGATGACGCAATAATTCAACATTTTCAGAAGTAGAAATCTTATCCTCTTTCATACAACTCACTAACTGATTTATCCTGCTTTCTGAACTTAATACCCGTTTGGCAACTATAGAGCGCTCTTCGAATTTATATTGATTTATCGAACTTTTTTTCAACTTATCAGCAACCAATTGTACCATTTCGTAATTTTCCTTAAAAAATTGTGGAGCGTACACTCTAAGTTTTCCTTCAAAACATTGTTGATCAAAATCTATTGCACGAATTTTATAAATGACTTGATCAAAATCATGCACCGGAATAATTACATAATTGTAAGACCGCATATCACCTAACAAGCGAATCATACAACGCTCGTTAAATTTTACAAACTCCTTGGCTATTTGCGCTTTTTCTATATCGGTACACTTAGGCAACATTTCTTTTATAAAGACATCTCCTGCAATTCCAGCAATATGCTCTTCAATCAATGTATCTTTATACACCAAAAAATTCAAATTAAAAGGCGATAAAATATGTTCTAATTCCAAACCGTAAATCCGAGAAGCATCCGTTTTTTTGATGTAGAAATAAGTGTAATTATCATTTAATATATTTCTGATCTTTATCCGAAATGGCTTTGAATTTCCAAAGGTGCAATAATCAATCGCATCTACATTTAAGTATTTTATGACTTTTTCATTTCCGTTAGAATGCAAAATGGTATAAACCTTTTTTAAACTCAAATCTATCTCATCTCGCTCATATTCAGAATAATATGTTCTAATCCACAATGTATCTTCATGATTCTTGTCATACACCACAATAGAGCCTTGAAAACGCAATAAATCATCATAGAAAATAGGAATTTTTATATTTCTATTATATTCTACTAAGTATTCATTCAGCTGCTCCGTTACTGGAAATGCTGGTTTTTTTTTGGACATTAATTTTTGCTCATTCGCCATAAAAACACAATTCAAAACTAGACGGCAAAAGTAGTGATAAAACCTAAATAACTTCAAATAATTTTCCTTGTAATGGTCTAAGTATCCCTTTCATTTCCAAATCAAAAAGCAAGGTTGCCAATTTATAAACCGGAATTTTACAACTTAATGCAATCGTATCTACATGTTGTTTTTGGTTGACCAACAAAAAATCATAAATCAATTGCTCTTCGTCAGAAAGTTCCATGAACAATTGCGGCTGAATCACCTTCCTTTTCTGAGTTCCAACGTCCCAATTCAACGCTTCAATCAAATCTTGTGGACAGGTCAATATTCCGGCTTTATTTCTTTTGATTAAATCATTACACCCTTTACTCAAAACATCGGTTGTTTTTCCTGGTACGGCAAACACATCCCTGCTATAGGAATTTGCAATATCGGCCGTAACTAACGAGCCTCCCTTTGAGGCAGATTCAATAATTATAGTAGCATCTGCCATTCCTGCTACAATCCTATTTCGTTTTAAAAAATGCTCTCGTAACGGTTCTTCATCATGCCAAAATTCTGTGAAAAACCCACCATTATCATTCACCGAATTGATATATTTTTTATGCCCCTTCGGATAAATTTGATCTAATCCGTGTGCTAAAACAGCTATGGTTTGCAGGTTAAAATCTATCGCTTCCTTTTGAGCAGTGATATCAACTCCGTAAGCGAATCCGCTTACAATAATTGGGTTGTAAGGAGCAATCTCTTCAATTAATTGTTTGATGAAATCACGACCATACAAGGTCATTTTACGAGTGCCAACAATACTAATTATAGGCTGATTTTGAATATCTATATTCCCATCCTTAAACATTAAAATTGGAGCGTCGATGCAATGCTTTAATTTCTCAGGATAAGCATCATCCTGAAAATAAACGTATGCTGTTTTTTTAGAAAGAACATGAGCAACTTCCTTTTCTGCTCTTAATAGTAATTCTTTATTCTTAAGATTTTGAACCGTGATTCTTCCAATTCCGTTTATTTTTTCAATCGCAGATTTTTTTTCCGAAAACACATTTTGCGCAGAACCGCAATGTGAAATCAACTTTTTGGCAATAATATCTCCAACACCTTTGGCCTTTTGAAGGGCCAAAACAGCAATTAATTCTTCTTCTAGCATTTGTAAAAAATTGACTTTCAATATACAAAAGAATTGTTAATAAATTATCTGATAAATTATAAACAACACGTCCTTTTTGCTATATTTGTTCTATATATGAGAATAGACTCTTACATCAGCGAATTACTATACCGTTACAATTGTGTAATTGTACCTAATTTTGGCGGCTTTATTACCAATGAAATCTCTGCGAAAATAAATTCAACTACACACACGTTCTATCCTCCTACTAAACAAATTTCATTTAATCGTTACCTACAAAATAATAATGGGTTATTGGCAAACTATATTGCGACTGTTAATAACATCTCCTTTTCTAAAGCTCTAGGGATCATTGAAGAAAATGTAGAGAAATGGAATCAATCACTTCAAAATGAAGCTCTTGAACTTGAAAAAATTGGAACACTCTCTTTAAACACTGAAGGTAATATCTTATTCGAACCGTTAGTTTCAGAAAATTACTTAACGAATTCGTTCGGGCTTTCTAGTTGTACCGTACCATTGGTAAACAGACCTTTGGCAAACAGACCTTTGGCAAACAGACCAAAAGTTGTAAAAAAACCTGTTATAGTTTTAGACCCTGTTCTTTCTGATGATGTTAGCAGAAGAAAAATGCCTGTTTTTCTAAAAGTTGCCGCTTCGGCTGCAATCTTATTTGCTATTGGTAGTTTTACATGGAATAATTACAATCAAAAACAATATCAAGAGCAATTAATAACGGAGCAGCTACAACAAAAAGAAGTGAATCAAAAAATACAGGAGGCTACTTTTGTAATTCAGAATCCACTTCCTACCATTACCCTAAACATTACCAAAGAAGTAAATCAGTACCATATAATTGCCGGAGCGTTTAGAAACCCAATCAATGCCAATAACAAAGTACAACAATTGATTTCTAGCGGGTTTGATGCGCAAATTTTAGGCATTAATAAATGGGGATTAACACAAGTTTCTTTCGCTAGTTTTAATTCTAAAATTGAGGCCCGAACACAACTAAAACAGATTAAAAAATCTATTTCTTCTGATGCTTGGTTATTAATTCAGGAATTTTAAACCTCACAAAACACCTCTTTTTGTTTGATTCTTTGAGATTGTATTAAGTTTCTCTTTACTCCAAGAAATCGATCGAACAGTTTTCTTCTGATTATTCTAAAAATCATTTAGTAGAGATTCCGGCTAAAGTTTATATTTACATAAAATTATATACAATGAAAGCGAAAAATCCGAAAGACTCACTAACTGTTTTAACGGATATGGTTTTGCCTGGTGAAACCAACCCACTAAACAACCTCTTTGGAGGTGAGTTATTAGCGAGAATGGATAGAGCCTGTAGTATTTCTGCACAAAGACATTCTAGAGAAATTACAGTAACAGCCTCTGTAAATCATGTAATTTTCAGAAAAGCAGTACCTGTTGGAAGTGTGGTTTCTATTGAAGCAAAAGTATCTCGTTCTTTTAATTCATCTATGGAAATTTATGCAGATGTTTGGATTGAAGACCTTAAAACTGGTAAACGCACCAAAGTTAACGAGGGAATTTACACCTTTGTTGCTGTGGATAAAACAGGTATTCCTGTGAAAGTTCCAGAATTAATTCCAGAAACCGATTTAGAGAAAGAACGATTTGATAGCGCGCTGAGAAGAAAGCAATTAAGTTTGGTTTTGTCGGGGCGTATGAACCCGAACGACGCTACAGAATTAAAATCTTTGTTTTCATAATAAAACACTATTAATAGAAGGTAACACTAAAATTATCATCTTTCTGATCACTTTTTACAAAGGCGTACGAAAATACGCGCCTTCCGTTTATCGTATTAAATGTGTTTAGTTCTAAAATTTGCTTTTTATCTAATTTCAATCTTTCTGATTTTCCTTTAAACTTTTTGTAACCCACATTGAGGTCAAACACTTCAATTTCGATTAAATCTGCCAAAAACTGAAAGTACCTTTTCCCATTTTCTTTTAATTTTCCTTCTGAAGTTAATTCATACATTCCGCCATCTGAACGGTCGCAATTGTACGGAGCCGATTTTAAAACTTGACCAATAATTCGTTTTATGTCTTCTGTGTTTTCGGGAGTCAAAAGATCTAAATATTCGGTTAATTCAGAAATTATTTTACCGTTTTTAGAAAACTCTTTTAACCATCCCCACCATTGTGCTGCATTTTTTATATACCGGCTATTCACGGTTGTTTTCATAGCGTCATCTACCCGCAATAAAGCATCAACAAATGAAATCCCGTTGATAGATTTCTTTAAATCAAATTGCATTTCAATTCCTTCTCGTTCTAACAATGCAATAATAAAATGCACCGTTCCAAATGGATATTTAGTGCGATATGAACTATTTGGGACGTGAAATCTTGGCTGCAATAAATTCGGGTTTATCTTATTTTGATTTTGACTCAGCGTATTAAAATGCTCCTCATTTGATGCAATAATATGCTGATCAACACAAATTACAGTTGGATTGGCAAGAAAAATATCTACAAAACAAACATCGGCATAAGCAAAACTAGACTCTTCATCAAACCAAACAAATTCATCGCTATTTGTAAATCCGACAATCTTACAATTCAAATATTTCTTAAGAATCAAACCACTAAAAACTCCGTCTAAATCAGAATTGATAATAATGGGTTTATTTCTTAACTTTTGAATCATAAAAATAGATTAAGCACTTTTTCAAAAATGGATTGAACAACCTTTACGTTTACCGAATTCCCTAATTGTTTCAGGGCAACTCCGTTTGTTTTTGAAAGCTGATAGTTGTCCGGGAACGATTGCAATCTTTTAGATTCATCAATCGAAATTCGCCTCCGGTATTTCCCCACAATTTGTTGATGATTCATAGCCACTAAAGTAGAAAATTTATGAGGTCGTTTTACACGTACTCCCGACGGTCTAAACTGAATAATACAGTCGAAAATAGATTCATAATCTTTACCTGCTTGCCATTCCATTTTTCGATGGGTTTTAATACACCAATCCAAATTTTCATGCTCTAATAACCAAGCATCAATAAAGGTTTTATTTCTACTGTATAAATCGATATTTTTTTGAATGAACTTTGCTTTCCATAGCGGATATTCATCCAAACAGCCTTCGTGTTTAAAAAACTCCATCCAAACAGGAAAACCAATTACTTTTAAATCAACTCCTTTATAAAAGGCGTCCCACATGGTAAGGACACGCTCTTCATAAGGTGATAAATTAGGTGGTAAATTAGCATCCAAAAAATTGTCAATCGATTCAATTTCTGAAGCAAAGTTTTTCTCAATTTCAAGTTTAAACTTCTTGATTTTAGACACTTTTCCTTTAGTAATATCCTTTCTTACGCATGGTATATAAATACGCGGTCTCAAAATAGGCACTCCAAATTTATCTGGTGATAAGATTAACGGTTCTTCAGGAAAATAATAACCCAACGCATCCAAACTATTTAAAATAGTTCGATACGTATTTCCTTTATCATGTGTCACCAAATTGGCAACATTTTCTAAAAACAAAAATTTAGGTTGATGCTTTTCTATGATTTCACACAAATCAAAAAACAAGGTTCCTCGCGTATCTTCAAACCCGTTTCTAAAGCCGCCTTTTGAAAATGGTTGACACGGAAAACCAGCACACAAAACATCAAAATTGTCCGGAATAAAATTCTTTACTTCGGGTTTTGTAATATCACCAAAGGGGTATTCTCCGTAATTTTTAAAATAGGTATTTTTTGCATTTTCATCCCATTCTGAAGTAAAAACACACTCCCCTCCTAAGCGCTGTAATGCCATTCTAAATCCGCCGATACCAGCAAACAAATCAATAAACTGAAATGACGGTTTTTTATTTGGAAGAAAATTCCCTGTTGATGTGTTTTGGACTAATTCTGCCAATAACTCTTTTGAGGTTACACCCAACAATTCGTTTTCTTGAATATATTCAGTCAGAATCTCTTCAGCTTCTTTTTTATAGAATGTAGTATTATCGTCTTGTTTAAAATGGTGTAAATAATGAGTAATTACCGCCTTTGATTCAGAACCAATACCCAATTCGTTCTTTCTTGAATCAAAATTAAAAAATTCGCTATTTTTCTTAGCAATCATATTTATATTCTCATTAACATCACTCGGATTTCAAAATTAAAATTACATCTTATAAATCCAAAGAGCTGGATTTAATCGTGTCGTGTTTTTCCAAATTTGAAAACTCAAAATAGTTTTATTTGTAATTTTATCGGTATATATTTTCCCTAAAACCTGTTTGATAGAAACTTTATCCCCCTTTTTAACCCGCACACTTTCCAAACCGCTATACAGAGTAATATAACTTCCATGCTGTACAAAAACGGCCTTTTTATTTCCAGAAACTTTTTGAATTAATAAAACAGTTCCGCCAAAAGAGGCTCTGGCATTACTTCCTTTTGCGGTTGTAATACGCACTCCGTTACTCTGAATTTCATTGTTTTTATAAATCGGATGCTTTTGTTTTCCATATCTAGTAGATACAAATCCATTATCTACCGGCCAAGGTAACTTACCTTTATTCCCTTTAAACTTTGTAGCCACCAACTTTGTTTCTGCCGTTAAAACAAATTTTGACGATTTCTTACCCTTTTTCTTGTTGGCTTTAGCAATAGCATCTCTAATAATCTTATCTATTTTGGCGTTTATTCGTTGTTGCTGCTTCTGCTTTTCAATAATCTCTGCCTTATACTTTTTTTCTTGTTTTTTAATCTCCGAAACAATTTCTTCTTGTGATATCTTTTCTTCTTCTAATTTTTTCTGTTCCTTTTTACTACTTACTCGTAATTTTTCTTGCTCTTTTCTTCTAACTTTCAACGTGTTATTCAGTTGCTCCATTGTTGCCGCTTTTACAGCAATTTGCTCTCCTTGAGTTCTTCTAAAATCAGTATATTGTTTCATATACTGCAACCTTTTGTAGGCTTGGTAAAAATTATCAGAAGACATAACAAACATAATCCTACTCTGTTCTGATTTACTTTTGTAGGATTTGTAAATCATGTCACCATAATCCTTTTTTAACGCTTTTAATTCAGCCCTGAGCACATTTATTTTGTTCTGATTTCTTCTAATTTCACTATTAATTGCTCTAGATTCAGCATTGTAAGCAGCAATTAATTTTTCTTGAATATCAATTTTTAAAATAATTTCATTTAGTTGACTCAAATACCCCTTTTCCTTAGAAACAGCTTCCGATAGCAACTTGTTAATTTGTATTTTTTCTCTCTGAATTTCTTTTCTTTTCGCCTCTAATTCTTTACGAGTTTCTTGAGCAACAGAACTGAAGCTAATGAATAGCAATAGACAAATAATAAAATAGGAGTTTCTTTTATTCATTCAATATTATTTGCTCAAACCCTTTTGGGATTGAAAATGGGAATCTTGTTTTTCTATCAAATTCAACCGTCCTATATTCCAAATCCATAAAGACCGTGTCTTTTTTATTAACAGCTGTAATATTTATTTTTTTTGGAAAATCAATATCAGAAATTACTTGGTAATCTGGATAGTTAATCGTTAATTTCTTTTGTTCTGATGGCTGGCTAATTTCTTGTTTCGCCATTTTAAAATTCTTTGGATTCACCCAAAACAAAATATTATACAAAAGTTGTTGATGGTTTGGCTCTAATTTATAGGACTCTTCAGAAATTTCAGAATGGAATTTACGTTCTTTCAAACTCTCTATTGCTTGTCCTAATAATAAATTCTGAATCATTTGAAAATCAACTTCTGTTCCTAAAAAATCACTCAGCAATGTAAAGTCTCCTTTAAAATAGGTCTTTTCTATTTTTTCATAATAAGAAACAG
>JAGLDM010000023.1 GCA_023145595.1 Flavobacteriaceae bacterium
TCTGCCTCGAGGATAGTCAGTTTAAGAAATTTTTTATTAAAAGGCAATAAGGGCTGTATTGACTCTACAAATACTGTCATCTCTACAAAGATAAATTGTATTTTTGCAAAAAATAACTCCCCCCCTATTCAGCGATGAAAAAACTCCTAACAATTTCAATACTCTTTTTCATCCTTTCCATTTCAGCACAAGAAACATTAGATCTGTTTTCTGTCGTTGGTCGTTACGGCGCTCCACAATCATACGATTCTACTTATAAAAGTAAAGCCAAAGAGCAGGGGATACAGATTAACTTGGTTGCGCCAATCAAAATTAATGAGAAATCTATCTGGTATAACAGCATTAATTATTTTGGTTTTCATGTTTCTAACGATGAGCAATTAACTTCTGACATTTCCAACCCTATTAACATACACGGAATTATTCTTAGAACAGGCTTGTATCATAAATTCTCAGAAGATCGAAATATTCAGGTTTTTTTCTCACCTCGATTGATGTCTGATTTTAATTCGATCGATAAAAATCATTTCCAATTTGGCGGAATGCTATTATATAATAAGAAGCACAGCGAAACCTTAACTTTGGGGTTTGGATTGAATTACAATCAGGAACTTTTTGGCCCATATATTGTTCCCTTGGTAAATCTTGATTGGAAACTAAATAACCGCTGGTCTATAAAAGGGCTGCTTCCTATTTATATGAAAATTAAGTATAAAATAAATGATAAATTTAATATTGGCTATCATCACTTTGGATTAATAACAACATACAGTTTGGGTGCGCCAGAATATAAAGGAGACTATATGGAGCGTAATAGTATTGACGAAACAATCTTTGCGCGTTATCATATTACTAAAAATATTCATGTAGAAGGCAGGTTTGGTTATGCCTTAGGAAGAAGTTATGCCCAATATGAATCTGATCAAAAAGTTAAATTTAGTCTACCTCTCGTTGGATTTGGCGATGATAGAGTTCAAAAAAATATTTCTTTTGAAAGTGGACTTATTACTTCTCTTAGACTTGTTTATAATATTCCGATTTCGGAGAGTAAATAATTAGTTATTGAGTAAAGCCTCTTGTTCCTTTTAAGATGTGACATAATTATGATTACGTTAAATATGGACGACCTACTAAATTTGGGGCTATTTTATTAAGTCGATTTTTAATCTAAAGAATTCCCCT
>JAGLDM010000230.1 GCA_023145595.1 Flavobacteriaceae bacterium
ACTCGGTTAACTACTCCGGTGCTTTGTTTTACTTTCAAATTCTATACAAATATATAGTAGATATTATACCTGAAACATAAAGTTTAGGTAAATCAGCCTCTTTTATAAGTGAAGCGTCTTTTTTTAAGACTGAAATGAAAACCACCAATTACTAGGAAACAGAAAGCCAATAATTTGGTTTAAATTTCAAGGGAATTATTTTTATCTCCAACTTTTAGTACTAATCCCCTTTTTGTTTCTGTGTGCTGTTTT
Organism: Flavobacteriaceae bacterium; assembly: GCA_023145595.1. Taxonomy (GTDB): domain Bacteria; phylum Bacteroidota; class Bacteroidia; order Flavobacteriales; family Flavobacteriaceae; genus Urechidicola. The sequence goes on from JAGLDM010000230.1 coordinate 253, forward strand.
TTAAGAACCTTTTTCCATAAAAAAACCCACTTAACTTCTTAAGTGGGAAAATTGCTATGAAAAAGAAGTAGGCTTTAACACCTACAGCCTCAAAGGTATCAAACCTTTTTCTATAAACAATACATTCTATGAAATTTTAACATTTAATCGCATCTTTTTTTGTACATATCTCATTTACGAATCCAAACACATCAACAAAATTCCATTATAATCAATAAATGGAAGAAAAACTTCGTGAAGAATTAGAGTAAAAAAAAAGACCCACTAAAAGTGGGTCTAATTCAAAATTCTATTTTATCCTTTGTGCTTACAACTACATTTTCAACAACCAGTTCTTCATAGAAACGGCTTCTGAAATAATGTTTTTTAGTTCCGAAATTTTAACGCGTTCCTGCTTCATAGAATCTCTATAACGAATAGTAACCGAATCATCTTCTAAAGTATCATGGTCAACAGTGATACAGAATGGAGTTCCATTCGCGTCTTGTCTTCTATACCTACGTCCTACCGCATCCTTTTCATCATAAGTTACATTAAATTCCCATTTCAATTCTTCCACAATTTTTCGTGCAACTTCTGGCAAACCATCCTTTTTTACCAATGGTAAAATAGCTGCTTTTGTTGGTGCTAAAACCGCTGGCAATTTTAAAACCGTTCTAGTCGTTCCGTTTTCTAAAGTTTCTTCTTGCAAAGAATTTGAGAATACCGCTAAGAACATTCTATCTAAACCAATAGAGGTTTCTAGCACATAAGGCACATACGACTTGTTCTCTTCGTGATCAAAATACTGTAATTTTTTTCCTGAATGCTCTTCGTGTGCTTTTAAATCGAAATCGGTTCTTGAATGAATTCCCTCTAATTCTTTAAATCCGAATGGAAA
>JAGLDM010000231.1 GCA_023145595.1 Flavobacteriaceae bacterium
ATTCATAAGTCAATAGCAAAATTACCAGAACCAAAAACCGATCAAGAAAAATATTTTGTTACTGGTAAAAATATTTCCTTAACCTATTACAATGTTAAAAATTTGGAAGCTCGCTATTTAAAATATAAAATTCGAGCTCCTTACACCGGAATATTAACGGAGGTTAGTGTTTCAACCGGAGCTTTAGTAAGATCGGGTCAAAAAATGGGCGAATTTATAGATCCCTCTGTTTTTGAAGTAGAAATAGCCATAAATGCATCGTACGCAGATATTTTAGAGAAAGGAAAAACAGTTAATCTTACTAATTTGGACAAATCAAAATCATGGAAAGGTAAGGTTACACGTATTAATTCAAGAGTAGATCAAAGAACACAAACTGTCAATATTTATATTGAAGTTAAAGGAGAAAATTTGCGAGAAGGAATGTATTTGGAGGCGAATGTACCCGCGAAAAATGCCGAAAATGCATTTAAGATTGATAGAAAATTATTGATTGATAATAATGCAATTTACATTGTGAAAGATAGTATGCTATTATTAAAGAAGGTCGAGATTGTACATTATGACGAAAAGTCTGCAATTATTGTTGGATTAGAAAACGGCACAATGGCGCTTTCTAAATCAATACCAGGAGCTTTTAGCGGAATGAAAGTAAAATTGAATAAATAGAGATTCCGATGAGAAAAACAATTGCATATTTCATAAAATATCCAGTAGCCGTAAATGTAATTATTCTGGCATTGGTTGTATTGGGAATGTTAGGCTATTCTAAGTTAAACTCTTCGTTTTTCCCTTTAACACGAGCAAATATTATTAATATTAGCGTTTTTTATCCAGGTGCTTCACCACAAGAAATGGAAGAAGGCGTGGTTTTAAAAATTGAAGATAACCTTAAAGGTTTGGTGGGTGTTGACCGTGTAACTTCTACTTCTTCTGAAAATAGTGCTCGAATTAGCGTTGAGGTTCTTAAAGGTAATGAAATCAATGATGTTTTAGCCGAGGTTAAAAATGCCGTAGATAAAGTTCCTAATTTTCCTTCTGGTATGGAACCGCCTATAGTGGCTAAAATAGAAAGGATTAGGCCTACCATAAATTTTGTGATTACAGGTGAAAATGTCAAGCTTAAAACCTTGAAGAGTATCGCTCGTGATATTGAAAATGATGTGCGCAGAATGGATGGTATTTCGCAAGTAAGTGTTTCTGGTTATCCTTTGGAAGAAATAGAAATAGCAGTTAGAGAGCAAGATATGCGTGCTTATAATCTGACCTTTAAAGAAGTTGCGAATACCGTTGCTCGGGCTAATATTATTACCACAGGTGGTTCTATTAAAACGGATGCTGAAGAATATTTAATTAGAGCAAATAACCGATTGTATTATAGCGATGAACTCGATAATTTAGTAGTTAAAACCTTTGAGAATGGTTCTCGTATACTGTTGAAAGACATCGCTACTATTTCAGATAGATGGAATGAAACTCCGAACAAAAATTATTACAACGGAAATTTATCGGTAGGAATTCAGGTGAATAACACAAATAGTGAAGATTTAATTTCGACTGCTGAAAAAGTAAATAAATATATAGAACGTTTTAATTTAGAACACGATACGATTCAAATTGATATAACAAGTGATGCCTCAATTGCATTGACTGAAAGAACGGAATTACTATTTAAAAACGCATGGCAAGGAATGTTATTGGTCATGTTGTTTTTATCGTTGTTTTTAAGACCACGATTGGCATTTTGGGTGGCCGCGGGTTTACCGGTTGCTTTCTTCGGAATGTTTATGTTGGCAGGTTTCTTTGGAGTAACCGTTAATGTGTTGTCTTTATTCGGTATGATTATCGTTATTGGTATTCTAG
>JAGLDM010000232.1 GCA_023145595.1 Flavobacteriaceae bacterium
GCCTGTAAGGCTTTTCCATCTTGCATTAAGGCTTCTATTGTATACGTTTCAAGTGCGCCTGCAAATCGTTCACTTTCAGACTTGTATCCTTTTATGACTGGCATTGCCATAAAATCCTCTGCAAATTCAGCATAAACTTCTTGCATTTGTTGCGACTCTGCAATGGCTTCGTTTTTAGTAGCATGTGCTGTATGTCCTTCTTGCCATAAAAATTCTGATGTTCTTAAAAATAAGCGCGTACGCATTTCCCAACGAACAACATTAGCCCATTGATTAACTAATAAGGGAAGATCTCTATAAGACTCAATCCATTTTCTATAGGTATCCCAAATGATAGTTTCTGAAGTAGGTCTTACAATTAACTCTTCGTCTAATTTTGCACTTTCATCAACAATAACATTTCCGTTCTCGTCATTTTTTAGCCTGTAATGTGTTACTACGGCACACTCTTTTGCAAAACCATCTACATGACTTGCTTCTTTTGAAAAATAAGATTTCGGAATAAGTAAAGGAAAGTAAGCGTTCTCATGTCCAGTTTCTTTAAACATGCGATCTAATTCCGCTTGCATCTTCTCCCAAATTGCGTATCCGTATGGTTTTATAACCATGCATCCACGAACTCCAGAATTTTCTGCAAGGTCAGCTTTTACTACTAATTCATTATACCATTTAGAATAATCTTCCGCTCTAGATGTCAATTTCTTACTCATTTGTTAAATGTTTGGCACAAAAATTGTGTTGTTGATGTTAATGTGTTAATTTCGACAAAACTAATTCTTTTTAGTAGTTCGACATAAAAAAAATCAAGGATTATGAAACTTTTTTATACTCTCAATTTAAATTTATCAAGTTTTTTAGCGAGTGCTATCTTGCTCTTAGTAATGGTTTCTTGTGGAAGCAGTTATAAAAGCGTTTATAATGATACAGACGGAATCTATTCTTCTGGCACTCCAACAGAAGAAGTTGTCGTTGTTGCAAGGACTCATGTTCCTTCGGAAGAAGAATTATACTTTGCACAAGTAGCAGAGGATTATAGTACAATACAAGACGAAGATTTAACAACAAGTGCTGACGATCTGTATTACGATGAAGTTGACTCAGAGGGAAATACCATTATATATCAAAATAATTATTACGATACGCAAAGTTCAAGTGCTCCTTGGGGTTATTCTTCTGATGTAAGTGTAAATTTTAATGTTGGTGCTGGATTCGGTTATGGTTATTACGGTAATACTTATTACGGTAATACTTATTATGGTAATCCTTATTACGGTGGTTACTATGGTAATCCTTATTATGGTGGTTATTATCCCCCTTATTATGGCGGTTATTATCCTCCATACTATGGTGGAGGCGGATATTACCCACCATATTACCGCAATCGTTACGATTCTTATGGTAAAAGAGGTTCATATAGCACCGGAGGGAGTTATGGTAATAGAAGAAGTGTAGTTGGTCGCAATAGTGGTTATACGGCAAATAATAGAACTTCTAGCAGAAGAGGAAGTGCAACAGGCGTATCAAGAGTTGGTCCGGGTAGTGATATGTCAAGATCAGGTACAATAAAAAATTCAGGTAGAAGAACAAACTATTCTGGTAGTAAGACTAATAATAGAGTGGCAAATC
>JAGLDM010000233.1 GCA_023145595.1 Flavobacteriaceae bacterium
AGATAAAGAAAACTGTACTCCTGATTTAGTTCATGAAAAAGTGTTCGATTTGATGTTTGCTTTAGACGCAACAGAAGATCAATTAGATTTCGAAACAATTTATGGTTCAGCAAAAAATGGGTGGATGAGTTTGGATTGGCAACAGCCAACAGATAATATTACACCTCTTTTAGATGCTGTAATTAAGCATATTCCTGAAGCACCCTACAGAGAAGGAAATCCGCAAATGCAGATTACTTCTTTAGATTTTTCATCATTTACAGGAAGAATAGCTGTTGGGCGTGTATTTAGAGGAGATTTAGAAGCGGGAAAAGATTATATGCTTTGCAAGGCTGAAGGTGTTACTAAAAAAGTGAGAATTAAAGAATTACACGTTTTTGAGGGAATGGGTAAAGTAAAGGTTTCTAAAGTAAGAAGTGGAGATATCTGTGCAATCACAGGTCTTGAAGGTTTTGAAATTGGAGATACCATTTCAGATTTTGAAAATCCAGAGGCTTTAGGGAGAATTAAAATAGATCAGCCAACAATGAGTATGTTGTTTACGATTAATAATTCACCTTTCTTTGGTAAAGAAGGTAAGTTTGTAACATCACGACATTTAAGAGATCGTTTATTTAGAGAATTAGAAAAGAATTTAGCGTTACGTGTAGAAACAACAGATTCTGAAGATAAATTTACTGTATTCGGTAGAGGAGTGCTACACTTGTCTGTTTTGATAGAAACGATGAGGAGAGAAGGTTATGAGTTACAAGTGGGACGACCACAAGTAATCATCAAAGATATTGATGGAGTAAAAAGCGAGCCGTATGAGACTTTAGTAATTGATGTACAGGAAGAGTTTTCTAGTAAAGCAATTAATCTAGTATCGTTACGAAAAGGAGATTTATTGGTTATGGAGCCAAAAGGTGATTTACAGCATCTAGAGTTTACTATTCCGTCTAGAGGCTTAATAGGTTTGCGAAACAAATTGCTAACAGCAACTTCAGGTTCTGCAATTATTAACCATACATTTGATAAATTCGGTCCTTTTAAAGGTGAGTTTTCTGATGTAATAAACGGAGCCTTAATATCTGCTGAAACAGGGAGAGCCACTGCTTACTCTATTGATAAGTTAGGTGACCGTGGAATTTTCTTTATAGATGTCAATCAAGAGATCTATAAAGGGCAAGTAGTAGGAGAGAATAACAGACAAGACGATATGGGAATCAACCTTACTAAAGGGAAGAAATTAACAAACGTTCGGAAGTCTGGGACAGATACCGCTGTGAATATTGCGCCTAAAAGAGAATTCTCATTAGAAGAGTGTATGGAATACATTAAAGATGATGAGTATTTAGAGGTGACTCCAGCGAGTTTAAGAATGCGAAAAATTAACTTTAGATAAGAAGTTTACATTATACAAGTTTGAAAAACACCTCAATTGAGGTGTTTTTTTTACACTATAGCAGTCCGTTTTTGTTAGATATGCCATAATTAGGGTGCATTTATTTTTGTAAAAAAAAGAAGGGAATTAATTTTAGAATTACACAAACTCACGCAACCACCTATATATAAAGAGGTTGTGGCGTGAAATAATTAACGACAGTAGGTTTGTTAAATTGATTTGCTGAAAACATTTATATTTTGTACATTCGTAACGTACATTTCTTATAAGTGTATAGCACCCCACAAATTTATTAGTATTAATTGAACAGACAGAAATGTTTGTCGTATAAATTCGTGATTATGAGTTTTAAAAAAGGATTAATATTCGGTCTGCTTTTCGGGGCTTTATTTTTGGTTATTCTGTTGGCTTAAAGCAAGTTTGAGATTTTATTTAACACAACAATCCCTTTTCGCTTTTGCGAAAAGGGATTGTTGTGTTAAAATCTAATAAATTTATGGGTAAATTGAAACTCCATTTTCATCAGTTGTTAACACAGAACTCATGTAGTCAAAAAAAGGTCTCATTTCTTTAAAGGTATCGACTACAACATTAGAAAAATCTTTCCCTAAAATTTCTTCATCACTAATTTTCTTTGAAACTATAAATTGTTTTAACCGTAGTAATTCAATATTTGCGTGATTTCTATCAAATCCTCTCGGAGCAGTTTTTAAAGTTTCTCCTTGTAAGTTTCCAAAATTTGAAATGAATTTTTTCGTTGAAATAACAGCTATTAACTCTTCAGCATTTATGTTTATTTCTTTACGTATTCTTAGTAAATCCTTTGGGTTTGGTCCCCAAAAACCTCCTCCAATAAAGGAGTTCCCAGGTTCTACATGAAAATAATACCCGCCTCTTAATTCTTCGGTTGCTCTTTTTAAGGAGCCACTAAAGTGATTTTTATATGGAGTTTTGTTTTTTGAAAACCGAACATCTCGGTAAATCCTAAAAACACTTTTTTTGCCAGAAATAGTCTCTATAGAGTCTATTTTGTTCATTTCTAGCAAAATATCATCAGCAAAGGATATAAAACTATCGTTAGCAACCAAAAACCTTTCTTTGTTTTCGGCAAACCATTCTCGGTTGTTATTTGACTTTAGTTCTTTAAGAAAATTGACAGTTGATTGTTGTATTCCACTCATAATAGTTTGACTTTAATAAATGAAATCACAATAAAATAAATCGCGCCTCTGGGTTATATTGAAATAGATATTACTTCAACAAACATTTGTAATTGAATTTGTACGAAAATAGCATAATTATATTTAAGACACGAATACTAACCCTCCATTATAGCAAGGTGATATTGTTCTGTATTTATCGAGAGACTTATTAAAAAAGATGAGGTTTAATGTTCTATGTTTATTGTACAATAAACAAAATTATTAGTAGCATCATTCTAAAGTAAAACAAGTGTTTGTTGCTAAAAACATTCAAGAGATAAAATAAAATTAGCAATCATTGAACTTCGTAAAAATAGTATTGTTGTTTACTTGCGAATCCGTTGATTTTATTGGGGTAATACGGTTTTTTGCGAACTGAATGATAGTATAAAAATGTTGAACATCGTAGTATAGAAACTTATTTCTGCATATATAAAGGGAGTTTTCTTTAAATTTGCATACTTGAAAATAAATTTGTGAAAACCAATTTTCACAAGAGAAAAATAAAACTAAATATGAGTAAGTCATTATTTGATAAAGTGTGGGATTCGCATGTAGTACGTAAGGTTGAAGGAGGACCAGATGTGTTTTTTATAGATCGCCATTTAATTCATGAAGTTACGAGTCCTGTGGCTTTTGTTGGATTAAAAAGTAGAGGGTTGAACGTTTTATATCCGGACCGTACATTTGCGGTAGCAGATCATAATACTCCAACAATGAATCAACATTTACCTGTTGAAGATCCTTTATCTGCCAATCAACTTAAAACTTTAAAAGACAATGCTGAGGAATTCGGAATTAGTCATTGGGGTTTAGGTCATCAAAATAATGGAATTGTTCATGTTGTAGGTCCAGAAAACGGAATTACATTACCTGGAGCAACAATTGTATGTGGAGATTCACATACATCTACACACGGAGCATTTGGTGCCATTGCATTTGGTATTGGAACTTCAGAAGTAGAAATGGTTTTGACTACGCAGTGTATCATGCAACCAAAACCAAAACAAATGCGCATCAATGTTAATGGTGAATTGAGTAAAGGTGTGACTCCAAAAGATGTTGGATTGTACATCATAGCTCAACTAACAACTTCTGGTGCTACTGGTTATTTTGTTGAATATGCTGGAGATGTTTTTGAAAACATGACCATGGAAGGACGAATGACTGTTTGTAATTTAAGTATAGAAATGGGTGCTCGTGGAGGCTTAATTGCACCAGATGAGAAAACATTTGAATATATTAAAGGGAGACCTTTAGCACCGAAAGGAGCAGATTGGGACAAGGCAATGACTTATTGGGATACATTAAATACCGAAGATGGAGCCTTTTTTGATAAGGAATTGAATTTCAACGCAAGTGATATTGAACCAATGATTACCTATGGTACCAATCCAGGTATGGGAATTGGAATATCACAAAACATACCTTCGTCAGAATCTGTTGAAGGAGGAAAAGCCACTTATGACAAATCATTAGCTTATATGGGGTATGCAGAAAATGAAGTAATGATTGGTAAAAAAATTGATTATGTCTTTTTAGGAAGTTGTACCAATGGTCGAATTGAAGATTTTCGTGCTTTTGCATCCATCGTTAAAGGAAAACAAAAAGCAGCAAATGTTACGGTTTGGTTGGTTCCAGGATCTCACATTGTAGAAGCGAAAATTAAGGAAGAAGGATTGTTAGAAATATTTAACGATGCAGGTTTTGTTTTACGTCAGCCAGGATGTTCTGCATGTTTGGCAATGAATGATGATAAAATTCCAGCAGGAAAATATTCAGTAAGCACATCAAACAGAAACTTTGAAGGTCGTCAAGGCCCTGGTTCAAGAACTTTATTGGCTAGTCCGTTAGTTGCAGCAGCAGCAGCAATTACAGGAGTAGTAACAGATCCAAGAACATTATTATAAAAACTATAATTAATAACATTTATTATTAATTAATAATTAAAAAAAAACATGGCTTACGATAAATTTACAACCTTAAAGAGTAGTGCAGTTCCATTACCAATAGAGAATGTTGACACCGATCAAATCATACCTGCACGTTTCTTAAAAGCAACGGAAAGAGTAGGGTTTGGAGATAACTTATTTAGAGACT
>JAGLDM010000234.1 GCA_023145595.1 Flavobacteriaceae bacterium
TCACCAATTTTTATTCTTTCAATTCTGCTGGAACTTCACCAGTAAGAGTTTTGAAAAAGTCTATTATTTCGTCTATTTCTTTAACTGTTAAATCTTTATTTACTTGAACTTTAGCTATAATTCGAATAGCCTCATTTAACTCTTGCACACTTCCATCGTGGAAATATGGCGCTGTTTTTTCAATATTTCTTAAAGAAGGTACTTTAAAAAAATACCTGTCATTTTCGTTTTCTGTTACGTCAAACTTTCCATTATCTATTTTTTTACTTTTAGTGTATTCCCAATAATTACCAAACAGTCCAAATTTTTGATAAAGATTCCCTCCAAGTAAATTGCCAGAATGACAAGTAATGCAACCCGAATTAATAAAGGTTTGAAGTCCTATTTTTTCTTTTTTATTCAACGCATCATCGTTACCTGCAATGTAATCATCAAATTTTGACGGTGTAATTAGTTTTCGTTCAAAAGCTCCTATTGCTTTTTTCAAATTATCATACGTAATAGAAGGCTCTTCCGGAAATGCTTTTGAAAATAAGCGAACATATTCATCAATTCCTGATAATCTTTCAACTACCGCCTGTTCACTTGGCATTGCCATTTCAACTGGATTTAATATTGGCCCTCCTGCCTGAGCTTCAACATCGGGTTCTCTTCCATCCCAAAACTGTGCAATATGTAACGCTGCATTTAGGGTTGTAGGGGAATTCCTTGCTCCTAAACCTCCATCATTTCCTTCCGAAAAGGATTTATTATCAACTCCAAAGGTGTTCAAATCATGACAAGTGTTACAACTTTGAGTATTGTCTTTTGATAATCTTTTATCAAAATACAATGCTTTACCCAATTCTATCTTTTCAGGGGTTGTGATATTATCAGGGTTCTCAGCAGTATCAGGCAAAACCCCAAATATCTGTCTTGCTTGTACATTTAATTCTTTAAATGAATCTGACATTGTTTCAGAATCAGATAATTCATTACTGTTTTTCTTTTGGTTGTTATCTCCACAGCCTATAAGTACTGTAACAACCAATGCGTAAATTAA
>JAGLDM010000235.1 GCA_023145595.1 Flavobacteriaceae bacterium
CTTTCTCCTATAATTCCGGCAGCAGTTACTTGATTGAAAATAAAGCCCATTACCAATGCACCAAGTACAGATGATAACATAATTCTCCAGCTTCCAATTTTTGAAAAAATTAAGAACAAGCCTCCTAATAAAATTAATAAGGTAGATGTTTCTCCAACCGAACCTGGTATAAATCCGTAGAACATATCCCAAGCAGAATAGGCAATTTCTTGTCCTTGTGCCATAGCACCTAAAACGGTTTCACCAGAAATAGCATCGGCATTAGAACCTGCAGCAATCTCTTTAGTTCTTTCAACAGCACCAGTTACCCAAACTTTATCTCCACTCATCCAAGTTGGATAGGCAAAGAATAAAAATGCTCTAATTAATAAAGCCGGGTTCAAAATATTCATTCCAGTTCCTCCAAATACTTCTTTTCCGATTACAACTCCAAAGATGACAGCAACAGCTAACATCCAAAGTGGAATATCAATAGGAACAATAAGCGGAACTAACATTCCCGTTACTAAATAACCTTCTTCAACTTCGTGTCCGTTTTTAGCTGCGAAAAATATTTCAATTCCCAATCCAACTACGTACGAGACAATTATTAAAGGTAATGTTTTCCAAAATCCAACGATGAAGTTATCAAAACTCCAGAATTCTGGTCTAAAAAATCCAGTTGTAAATGTATCAATCACTCCAGATGATACATAATGTTGATACCCTGCGTTAAACATTCCGAAAATCAAAGCAGGAATAAGCGCTATGATTACCATGTTCATTGTTCTTTTCAAATCATCTGCCCCACGAATATGCCCACCTGAATGAGTAGTGTCGTTTGGCGCATACAAGAATGTATGAAAAGCACCAAATACAGGAGCCATCTTTGTGCCGCTATATTTTACTTTAAGGTCGTGTAATTTATCTTTTAAAGCCATAATTTATCCTATCTCTTTAATCATTAAGTCCAACCCTTTTCTAATAATATCTTGATGTGGTTGTTTAGACACACATACAAATTCAGTCAACGCAAAATCTTCTGGTGCAACTTCGTACATTCCTAAGCCTTCCATTTCATCCAAATCTTGATACATACAGGCTTTTAAGATTTGCATCGGAAAAATATCTAAAGGAAAAACCTCTTCATATTGTCCGGTTAATACAAATGCTCTATGCTCTCCGTTCGTATTGGTATTTAAATCGTATTTTTTCTTTGGAGTTAACCATGAAAAAGTCAACGCTCTTGTAGTAGACACTTTATTGAATACAGGAACCGTCCAACCAAATAATTCGTAATCATTTCCTTCTGGAATCAATGTTACCGTATTATCGTAATACCCTAAGAAACCATCTGGATTAATAGCGCGACCTGTTAACACATTTCCAGTAATCAATCTAAAATTATCACTATCAACACCTGCATCATAAATGACTGTAGAAATCTCTGTACCAATCTTAGTTTTATAATATTTTGGTTTTTTAACTACAGATCCTCCAACCGCTACAATTCGTTCTGCGTTGAATTTACCGGTTAATAATAACTCACCTATAATTACTAAATCTTGCGGAGTCACTGTCCAAATAACTTC
>JAGLDM010000236.1 GCA_023145595.1 Flavobacteriaceae bacterium
GACAAATTGTTTTGGGTAACACAAATAATTGAAGCATAAAAAAAAGGCTATCTTTTCAGACAGCCTCTTTTTGTTTTATGTTTTGAAATACTTTTTATTCAGGTTTTTGCTCTAAGATATCAAAGAATTCTTCTAATCTAGGTAAGATTACAATTCTTGTTCTTCTGTTAGTAGATCTACCGGCAGCGGTGTCATTAGTTTCTAACGGCACGTATTCACTTCTACCTGCAGCAATTAATCTTTTAGGGTCAACACCATGGTCGTTTTGTAAAACTCTTACAACAGCCGTTGCACGTTTTACACTTAAATCCCAGTTGTCTTTAATGTCTGCTCTGTTAATTGGCACATCATCTGTATATCCTTCAACCTGAACTTCCATTCCTGGGCGAGAAGAAATTACCTTGGCAACTTTTCCTAATATTTCTTTAGCTCTTTCAGATACTTGAGAACTTCCGCTTTTAAATAATAATTTATCAGCAAGAGTAATATAAACTACTGTTTTTTCAACATCAATTTGAATATCTTCATCTTGAACACCATCAGCCAATTCTTTTGTTAATTGATATTTAATAGCCAAATTAATAGAATCTTTTTGAGTCATAGCCTCTCTAATTCCATTAATATATTTGTCTTTTTCGCTTAATTGAGAGATAACACTTTTAATATTGTCTGAAGAAGACTGAGTTAAAACAGTTAAGTTATCAACTTGGGTAATTGCACGTTTCTTATCTTCTTGTAAAGAAGCAACCTGACTTTCTAAACTTGATACTTTGTTATTGTTTACATCTTTGTCTATAAGGCATCGTTGTAGGTTTGCTTTAGAGTCAACCAACTCTTGTTTTGTTTTGTTGTTTTCAGATTCTAAATCGGCATATTTCTTTTGAGAAACACAAGACGACAGGAGAACAGCAGTAATTGTAAGTAAAAATAATTTGTTCATAAAATGGGTTTTTTAGAATTGCACAAATGTATTAAAAAATAAACGTATGTCAACATTTTTTAGTATATAAAGTTGCCTTTTAATTAGGAATTAACGTTAAATTTGTTTGATATAAAAAAATGAAAATCATGAAAGGCATTGGTGTATTAATTGTGATTGTATTAATGTATTCTTGTGTAGAAGTTAAACAGAATGCAGTCTTCAATTCTTTTTCGGGGTATGCTTTTGGGACTTCATATACCATTTCTTATGAAGATGTCCAGAATCGTGATTTTTCAAAAGAAATTGATAGTATTATTTATGCAGTAAATAAATCATTGTCAACATATTTAAAATCTTCGGATATTTCTAAAATCAATCAAGGAGACGTATCCATAATTGTTGATGATATGTTTGCTGAAGTCTTTATAAAATCGAATCGAATTTATAAAGAAACAGCTGGTTTTTTTGACCCTACGGTAGGTGTTTTGGTAAACGCTTGGGGTTTTGGGCCGGGTGATTCTTTAAATAATATAGACACTGTGCAAATTGATAGTTTAAAGCGCTTTGTAGGTTTTGAGAAAGTTACGCTCACAAATCGTAAAATATCGAAATTGTACCCTGAAATATATTTCGACTTTAATGCCATTGCAAAAGGATATGGAATAGATATGATAGGTCGTTTTTTAGAGTCTAAAAATTGCGACAATTATCTGGTAGAAATTGGAGGAGAAGTGAGAGCAAGAGGGAAAAGTAGTAGAAATCAATTTTGGAAAATAGGATTGGAAAATCCAAACACAGATGGCACAAGATCTATTGGGAATATTGTTGAGTTAAACAATGAATCTATGGCAACTTCTGGAAACTACAGGAAATTTAAGATTAATAAAAACGGACGAAAATACGTGCATACAATCAACCCAAAAACTGGTTATGCCTACGCTAGTGATTTGTTAAGTGCTACGGTTATTGCTGAATTGGATTGTGCAGATGTAGATGGTTATGCTACTGCTTTTATGGCTATGGGTTTTGAGAAGTCTGTTAAATTTCTACAAAAGCATTCCGAATTAAAAGCGCATTTAATTTACATAGATTCAAGTGGAGCAACACAAACCTTAACGAGTAAAGGGCTACTTATAACAAACAGGTAAGATTTCTCCTTTTGTAAGGCAAAATGTTTCAATTTCTTCTTCGGATAAAGTTGCAGAATAGTCAACCTCATCAACTTTAAAACCGATGTTTCTCAATTTATCAAAATAATCTCGCCCATAAATTCGCACATGGTCATACTGCCCAAATATTTTGGCTCGCTCTTTTTTATCGGTGATGGAATTGTCTTCAAAAGTAGTGGCTCTATCTAACTCTTGCGGAATTTGGAAAATGCCCATCCCGCCTTTTTTTAATACTCTGTATAATTCTTGCATTGCTTTGGTATCATCTGGAATATGTTCTAAAACATGGTTGCAAAAAATGATATCGTAAGAATTGTCTTCAAAAGGTAAGTTGCAAATATCTGCTTTTACATCAGCCAAAGGAGAATTTAAATCGGTTGTAGTATAATCTAGATTATCCATTTTTCTAAAGCGTTTATAAAAGGCTTGTTCAGGAGCAAAGTGGAGTAAAGATTTTTTAGAAGTAAAAAAGTTGGTTTTGTTTTTTAAATACAACCAAAGTAACCGATGACGTTCTAAGGATAAAGTGCTTGGAGATAGCACATTCTCTCGTTGTGTTTCATATCCGTAAGGCAAGAATTTCCGAAAACTTTTTCCGTCAATAGGGTCTGTATAGGTATTTCCTTTTAAGGCAAATGCTATAAATGGCCGTGCCACATAACTTAATTTAATAAGTAGCGGTCTTGGGATATTGTTTAATATTGACTTGAATAACTTCATAAGTTGTTTCACAGAAATTCGCTGAGAAAAAGGAGTTTCACAGAGGGGTGTTGATGTATCTTTTTAATCCGTTTTTTAAAAGTTTAGTATGAAAATTTATTAATAATCCGATTGGATAATTTCCTAATTTTAAATAAGTAAGAATTTGCGCTGTATGAACGTCTGTTAAAGTTTCAACTGTTTTAAGTTCTAAAACAATTTTGTTTTCAACCAACAAATCAATTCTATAGCCATGATCTAACTTGATGTCTTTATAAATAATTGGAAGTGATTTTTCTTTTTCAACGTTTAAACCTGAATTTTTCAGTTCAAAAAGCAAACATTCTTGATAAGCAGATTCCAAAAGTCCCGGACCCAAAGTTCGGTGAACTTCAATGGCAGCACCAATAATTTTTTCTGTCAGTTTACTTTCCATTTTTTCTCAGTGCATCTCAGCGTTTCTCAGTGAGCCTATATAATTGTCAGTTTCGCGCAAAATGAGTGAAATTAGTTTCCTCTGCGCATCTCTGCGTTTC
>JAGLDM010000237.1 GCA_023145595.1 Flavobacteriaceae bacterium
CCTTTAGTTCAAGTTGATTTAAAAATGAGAAATGCCTTTTCATTGAAAGGAGAAATTAGAAAAGATAGAGCACTAAACTTAAATTTCAACAACAATACACTCACCGAAATTAGAGGGAAAGAATATATTGTTGGGATGGGATATAGAGTCAAAAACTTAAAAATGAGATACAAGTTTGACGGTAAAAATAAGACACTTCAAGGTGATTTAAATTTAAGAGTCGATTTCTCATTAAGGGATGATAAAACAATGATAAGAGATATAGACGAAGATAACGATCAAGTTACAGGTGGTCAAAAAATATTCTCATTGAAGTTTTTGGCAGATTATGCGCTTAGTCGTAATTTAACAACGTCATTATATTACGATCAAAATTCGTCTAGATATGCTATTTCTACTTCTTTCCCAAGGAATTCGTTTAGCACAGGAATTATGATTAGATACAATTTAGGAAATTAACACATAAAAATAAAATTATGAATATACCAGCAGAATTAAAATACACAAAAGATCATGAATGGATTCAAATTGATGGAGATATAGCCACAGTAGGTATTACAGATTTTGCTCAAGGAGAATTAGGAGACATTGTCTATGTTGATGTTGATACTTTAGACGAAACCATTGACAGAGATGAAGTATTTGGATCTGTAGAGGCTGTAAAAACAGTATCAGATTTATTTATGCCTCTAACTGGTGAGATTGTTGAATTTAATGAATCTTTAGAAGACGAACCTGAATTAGTAAATTCTGATGCTTATGGTAAAGGATGGCTGATTAAAATCAAGTTTTCTGATGTTTCAGAAATCAAAGAATTATTAGATGTTGAAGGATATAAAGAAATTATTGGAGCGTAATAGTTTCGTAATAGCGGTTTCTATTACTTTACTTATTATTTATTTGAGTTTGGCTCATTCACCAAGCGTTGTGAGTGCTATTCCCGTTTCTGATAAATCATTGCATGGTTTTGCGTATTTTGGATTAACAATTAGTTGGCTGTTTGCCTTCAAAAAATCTCATAAAGATCTTAAAACAAGGGTGTTGATTGGTTTTTTATTATTGGTGATGGGTGCTGCGTTAGAATATTTACAAGGCAGAATAACCAATTATAGAACCCCTGATTACCTAGATATTGTAGCAAACACTTTTGGAATAATAATTGCAATAGTCTCTTATAGAAGGTTGTTGCGTTTTTACGCTACTATTTAACAATGTTTTTTTGTAAAAATGGAATTAAAAGTATTAAATTAGCGGACTATAAATATTTTAAGTATGGAAATTAAAAAAAACCCGAAAGCAAATTTAGAAAACTACACAAGGTTGTTTTGGCAACTAGGATTGGTTTTAACCTTGTTAACGGTATATCTTGGAATAGAGAAAAAAACCTATGACGACAAGGCAGATGGATTGGCATTGGTAACTTCTAATCATGACGAAGAGGAAGATATCCCAGAAGTGGTAATTGAACAGATTATTCAGCAGAAAGCACCACCTCCACCAGCGCCAGAAGCGATTGAAATTGTTGAAGACGAAGAAGAAATAGTTGAAACAATTATAGAGACCACAGAAGTAGATGAAGATGCAAAAATTGAGGTTGAAGAAATAATTGAAGTAGAGGAAGAAGAAGAAGTGGTTGAAGATGTTCCTTTTGCTATTATTGAAGAAGTACCGGGTTACCCTGGTTGTAAAGGATCAAAAGCTAAAAAAAAGGATTGTTTCAATAAAGCATTACAAAAGCACATTGCTCGTAAATTTAATGCTGACATAGCAAGTGACTTAGGTTTATCGCCGGGGAAAAAGAAAATTTACATCCAATTTAAAATCACTAAAACGGGTTCTATTGTAGTTCTCGGAGCAAGAGCCCCGCACCCTAAATTAGAAAAGGAAGCGAAAAGAGTGATAATGTTATTGCCTAAAATGACTCCAGGAAGACAAAGAGGTCGTCCAGTAAACGTAACTTATATGTTGCCTATTTCATTCAATGTAGAATAATTAGAAAACATTAATATAATAAAAAAGGGTTCGCATTGCGAACCCTTTTTTATTTAGAACTTATTGACAGGAATATTCCTAATTTAATTTGTAAATTTGATTTTATAATTTCTAAAAATTAGAATAAACTAAATCAAGCTCAGAATTAGTATGACAACTTATTTTGCCCATGAAACGGCTGTTATAGACGCTGGTAGTACCATTGGTAGTGGCACAAAAATTTGGCACTTTAGCCATATTATGAAGGATGCTATTATTGGAGGTCATTGTAATTTAGGGCAAAATGTTGTAGTGTCTCCAAAAGTGATATTAGGAACAAATGTAAAAGTTCAAAATAACGTTTCAATCTATACAGGAGTTATTTGTGAAGATGATGTTTTTTTAGGGCCTTCAATGGTGTTTACAAATGTGGTTAACCCTCGAAGTGCTATTATAAGGCGCAATGAATACAAAACCACCCTTGTTAGAAAAGGAGCAAGTATAGGTGCAAATGCCACTATTATTTGTGGGAATACTATTGGAAAATATGCCTTAATTGGTGCTGGTACAGTGGTTACAAAGAATGTAGCGTCTTACGCTTTAGTTGTTGGAAATCCATCTCGGCAAATTGGTTGGGTGAGCGAATACGGACATCGTTTAGAGTTTGATGCAAATGGAATTGCTATTTGTTTTGAGAGTAAAGAAGTTTATAAATTGATTAACAATCAGGTTTCCAAAAAATTATAGAAGAATAACAATGAAAAAATCCCTTATACCCTTATTATTTGTTTTGTTTTCGATTTCTCTTTTTTCTCAGGAAGAGAAATTTCCGATTTATGAAGGCTGTGAGAACAAAACGGCTGGTGAACTCATGCAATGTTTTCGAGAAAAACTTACTTTGGAAGTAATAACCAATATCAATCTTCCTGAGGTTATTAAAAAGGATAGTGTTACTACTGTAGTAAATGTAGTGTATTTTGTAACCAAAGAAGGTGATTTTAAAGTGCTACAGGTTAACACGCCATATGAGGAATTTGAAAAAGAGGTTAAAAGAGTATTCGACTCCTTACCAAAAGTAACTCCAGCAAAATACAATAATCACAATATAGAAATGCAGTTTGTACTGCCTATTCATATTCCTTTAAATCCAAATCAAGGAAAAATTATTACAAAGGTTGTAGAGTTGCCAAATGAAGAAGACTTGGAAATTGTAAAGGCAGATTCATTAAATTTATTAGAACACCATAGTCAGTTAAACATGCCCTATACCCACAGCGGATATGCAATGCTAGACTACCACTTTGCCAAAGGTAAAAATTCACATACAGCTGTGAAACCATATGTTTATAGTGAAATTGAAACCTATGTAGATTTAGATAAACAGAAATCTCTTTTAATGAAGGATGAGTCTTCATGGCTTGGTAAAAAACTTTGGAATGAGCATTTGTTTCAGGTTGAAGGAAAAGATTTTTGGTTTACAGTAGATCCTTTACTTGACTTACAAATTGGGATAGATAATTCAGATCTTGATTACACATATAACAATACACGTGGACTTCAAATACAAGGGGCTTTAGGTAAAAAAATGAGTTTTTCAACGACTATTTATGAAAGTCAGGGGAGATTTCCTGATTATGTGAACCGTTATGCAGAATCTCTTAAAGCGTCAGGTGGAAACCCGGCGATCATTCCCGGTCGTGGTCTTGCCAAAAGGTTTAAAACAGATGCGTATGATTACCCAGTTGCAGAAGCGTATATTTCATATACGGCGAATAAATATTTTAATTTTCAAATGGGTCATGGTAAAAATTTTATAGGAGATGGTTATCGGTCTGTGCTTTTATCTGATATAGCATCAGCCTATCCATTCTTTAAAATAAACACGAGTTTTTGGAAAATTAAATACACCAATATTTGGATGTCTTTAAGAGATGTACGTCCAGAGGTAACCGTTGAAGGGGTGTTTAAAACTAAATTTACGTCCATGCATTATTTAAGTTGGAACGTGACCAAAAAATTAAATATAGGGCTCTTTGAGTCTGTAATTTGGGACGATACCAACGGTCGAGGATTTGATTTTAGTTATATGAACCCTATAATTTTTTACCATTCTATTGAATTTTCTACGGGTTCAAGATCTGGAAATGCACTGATTGGTTTGAGTGGAAAATATAAATTCAATGATCAAATTTCAATGTATACCCAATTGATGTTAGACGAAATGACTATTGGAGAAGTAGGAAGTGGTGATGGCTATTGGGGAAATAAAAACGGATTTCAAATTGGCGCAAAATATCACGACGCCTTTGGTGTTAAAAACTTATACCTTCAAGCAGAATATAATTCAGTGCGCCCTTTTACCTATTCACATAATTTCCCAACATTAAATTATGGTCACGCAAATCAACCATTAGCACATAGTTGGGGAGGAAATTTTTATGAAGTAGTGGGTATTGCTAATTACAATTACAAACGATGGTATGGTAAATTGAAAGTGAATGTAGGGGAGAAGGGGTTTGATATTGTTGGGGATGCAGCAAGTTATGGAGGAGATATATACAGAGATTATTCCGATCGAGCGGGGGATTATGGGCAAGAAATAGGACAAGGAAATACAACTAATATTTTTATAGGAGACTTGCAAACAGGTTATTTAGTGAATCCCGCTACGAACCTAAAAATATTTGGAGGTTTTACTTTTAGAAGTTTTAATCCGGAAAGTATAAACCCTGTCTTTGAATCGACGAATAGCACTTGGGTTAATTTGGGATTAAGAACCGATTTATTTGATTGGAGTTTTGATTTTTAAAGTTTTTTTCCTCGATGCTGCTTTGCGTTGAAATAAAAAATCCACCTGTAAAAACAAGTGGATTTATATAAATTTAAGAACTTTCCTTTGGGAGGATTCCAGATGGGTTTTAACAGAACTCGTCATAAGCTCCTGCCAAGTTCCCTGCAATGTCTTGTGCAGAACGGCCTTCAATATGATGACGTTCTAACATATGCACTAATTGACCATCTTTAAATAAGGCCATGCAAGGTGATGATGGGGGGAATGGAATCATAAATTCTCTTGCTTTATTTGTAGCTTCTCCGTCAACTCCAGCAAAAACAGTTACTAAATTTGTAGGTGTTTTGTCAAATTCTAAAGAGGAAATAGCACCAGGTCTTGCCGTTCCAGCAGCGCAACCACAAACTGAATTTACAACAATTAAAGTAGTTCCTTCTTTTGCTAATGTAGCATTTACTTCATCGGCAGTATGTAATGATGTAAAACCAGCATTCTCAAGTTCTGCTTTCATTGGTTTTATTAATTCTTTTGGATACATAATCTGTATTTTTATAATTGATTACAAAGATACGAATTTGATTAGATAGTATTTGAGAATTAATCTGTTAATATTTTTCTTAAAAATTCAAAGTAGTGTGTAGAACCTTATGAGGTTGATTATATTTGCCTTCGAAATTAGAAATATGGGAAATTTTACAAAATATTTGGGAGCAACTTTGGGTTGGTCTTTTGGAGGACCAATAGGTGGAATTATAGGGTTTGTAGTTGGTAGTTTTATTGATGGCTTATCAAAAGAAGATGTTGCAGATGCACGACAGTTTAGTGCAACGAGTTCAAGTAGTCAATCGGGAGATTTTGAAATGAGTTTGCTGATTTTATCGGCTGTGGTTATTAAGGCAGATGGTAAAGTTGATAAACGTGAATTGGAATTTGTTCGGAATCATTTTATTCAAATGTATGGAACTACGCGTGCCAATCATGCTTTTAAGTTGTTTAGCGGAATCATAAAAAACAACAATATTTCTACACGTCAAGTCTGTTTGCAAATTCGTCAGAATATGACGCATGCAACACGATTACAGTTAATTCATTTTTTATTCGGAATTGCAAATTCTGATGCTCATGTGAGTGAACTAGAAGTTGAGACAATTCATAAAATAGCAGGGTATTTGAATGTGAGTCACCCAGATTTTGAATCGATTAAAGCCATGTTTTATGACGGGGTTGACAATGCTTATAAGGTGCTAGAAATTGACAGATCGGTTACAGATTCAGAAGTTAAAAAAGCATATCGAAAATTGGTTAAAAAACACCATCCTGATAAATTACAGCATCTAGGAGCAGAGCATTTAAAAGGTGCTAAGGAAAAATTTCAACAAGTTCAAAAAGCCTATGAGTCTATTCAGAAAGAACGAGGAA
>JAGLDM010000238.1 GCA_023145595.1 Flavobacteriaceae bacterium
CAAGCCTAGGGGAATTCTTTAGATTGAACAGATCCTTAAAGTATATCAGTACTCTTCAACACTTCGTCTTGTGTTAGGCAACAAGGTAATTCATTTAGATAAACAAAACTGCGTTACTGAATAACTGAATACTGACGACTGAAACCAACTACTCATTATATTCCAACGTATCATGCCCACCTTCCTTTAAATATTTTTCTTTTTTAAATAATTTTAAATCGGATTGCATCATATCTTTTACTAATTCTTGCAAGGAATATTTAGGTGTCCATCCCAACTTTTCTTCACATTTAGTGGCATCTCCAATTAATAAATCTACTTCGGTTGGTCTGTAGTATTTTGGATCTATCTTCACGACTGTTTTTCCTATTTCTAATTGATACTCTGGAAGTGAACACGATTTAATTTTTCCTACCTCGTTTTCTCCCTCACCAGAAAATTCGAGCGTTACACCAACTTCTGCAAAAGACATTCTAATAAAATCACGTACCGAAGTGGCAACCCCTGTAGCAATCACAAAATCTTCTGCTTGCTCTTGTTGCAACATTAACCACATGGCGTTCACATAGTCTTTTGCATGTCCCCAATCTCTTTTAGCATCGAGGTTTCCTACATAAACAGTGTCTTGCATACCCAATACAATTTTTGAGGCTGCTCTTGTAATTTTGCGAGTAACAAAAGTTTCTCCTCTTAGGGGTGACTCATGATTAAATAAAATTCCGTTACACGCATACATATTATAGGCTTCTCTATAATTTACGGTAATCCAATATCCATATAGTTTGGCAACTCCGTACGGACTTCTTGGATAAAACGGTGTTTTTTCTGTTTGAGGTGTTTCTTGAACCAAGCCAAACAATTCTGAAGTAGAAGCTTGATAGATTCTTGTTTTTTTTGTTAAGCCTAATAAACGTACTGCTTCTAACACACGTAAAGTTCCCAACCCATCTACATTACCTGCATATTCTGGTGTGTCAAAACTCACTTTAACATGAGACATTGCACCCAAATTATAAATCTCATCTGGTTGTACTTCTTGAATAATTTTAGTAATATTCATTGCATCCGATAAATCTCCATAATGCAATTTAAACCGTATTTCTTTTTCATGAGGATCTTGATACAAATGGTCTATACGGTCTGTATTAAATAGCGAACTTCTACGTTTTATACCGTGAACTTCATAGCCTTTACTTAGCAATAACTCTGCTAAATAAGCGCCGTCTTGTCCTGTGATTCCTGTGATTAGTGCTTTTTTCATTTTTTATTAATTTTCTCAATCAATTGTTTTTCAATCTCTTCTATTGATGGTAGTTGTGTTTTTATTTTATCAGGTATCACTTCTGTTAATCTAAATTCACTTACACCTAAGGGTTTATTAATGTCTCTTAAAGAATATTGAACTTCAATTTTATCTTTTCTTTTACAAAGTAATATACCTATTGAAGGGTTATCTGTTTCTTTTTTTAATTGACTATCTACTGCCGAAAGGTAAAAGTTTAACTTTCCTGCAAACTCAGGTTTGAATTTTCCAGATTTTAATTCGATAACTACAAAACATCTTAGTTCTATATGATAAAACAGCAAGTCTATAAAATAATCTGATTCGCTAATCTCAATCTTATATTGTTTTCCTATAAATGCAAAACCTTTACCAAGTTCAAGAAGAAATTTTGTGATGTGTTTTATTAATTCATCTTCTATTGCTTTTTCTAATGCGTCATTTTCTAAACCTAAGAAATCAAAATTATAAGGGTCTTTTAAAATACTATTTGCGAGTTTAGATTGCACTTTTGGTAAAGTTGCTTCAAAGTTTGTAATCGCTTTTCCTTTTCTATAATATAGTTTGTCCAAAATCTGAACCTCAAGAGTATCTCGAGACCAACTATTAATAATAGCTTCATTTGTATAAAATAAAGCTTCGTTAACATCCTTTGTTTTAGAAATAATCAATCTATTGTGACCCCAAGGTATTTGTGCCACAACTTGTGGCACAAACGAAGAAAGTTGTGAATAAAACAAATACCATTGCCTCATCGCATAGATGTTTCGTCTTGAAAATCCTTTAATATCAGGAAATTCTGTTTTTAAATCGATGGCTATCTGGTCAATAATTTTAGTGCCCCAATTTGCTTCTTTTATTTGCGTATGTATGTCTTTTCCTATTTCCCAATACAATTCTAAAACACCAGAATTTATAGATAAAGCTACCTTTGTTCTTGCAACTTGAACTTTTGATTTAATAGCATTTATCCAAGTGTTGTATTCTATGGTATTAATTGCATTTTTCGCCATATTACAAAAGTAATTGTTTCCTTTTTATTTAACTATTAAACTGCTATTACACTAGATATTTTAATATAACACGATATATTATATCAATATTTCTTACCAAAAAGGTAATATCACTGGTTGAAAAAATGATTACTACCGTGAACTTCATAGCCTTTACT
>JAGLDM010000239.1 GCA_023145595.1 Flavobacteriaceae bacterium
AACAATTTGTACAAATATATTTTAGGATTCGATAATTTTTGAAGCTCTTCAATATCCAATTTTAAATAATCATGTTTTTTGGAAACAACTCGTTTTTCTATTTCTTGAACCGCATCGTTCACTATTTGCTGACTCCCTTTTAAATGATCAATCGTGTTTTCAAAAGAACTCATAAAACTCGGGTTCAACTCTTTAAGTATCGGAACCAGATCATGACGAATTTTATTTCTAAGATATTTTGTAGAAGCATTGCTCTTGTCTTCACGCCATTCAATTGTGTTTTCTTTTGCAAAACTATTAATATCTTCTCTTGAAAAAGGAAGCATCGGTCTAACAATATATCCGTTTTTTGACGGAATCCCTATTAAACCTTCCAAACCAGTACCACGACTCAGGTTTATTAAAAAAGTCTCTAAAACATCATCTTTATGATGAGCCGTTAGAACATAATCTAAATTGTTTTTTTGGCGGATTTCTTCAAACCAATCATATCTTAATTCTCTTGCCGCCATCTGGATAGAGCATTTATTCTTCTTCGCATAAACTTCCGTTTCAAAAGAGATCTTATAAAAATCTAATTTCAAATCAGAAGCCAATTTCTTTACAAACTGCTCGTCTAAATCACTATCAGCCTCACGCAATTTAAAATTGCAATGTGCTATCGAAATATCAAATTTTAATTGATGTAAAAGATGGACTAAAACCACACTATCTATTCCGCCAGAAACGGTGACAAGCAATTTCTTATCTTTTAAATAATCGAATTTTTGGGTTATATGTGTATGAAAAGAGGCTAGCATCAAAAAGTAAAAGTACTAATTAGAATTCAAAAGCACATCACGCATTGCCCTTGCTTTTAACAAACATTCTTCATATTCCTTTTCTGGAATTGATTTAGCGGTAATAGCACCACCCACCGAATAAGAAACATACTTATTAGAACTGTTATACAGAATGCTTCTAATAATTACATTAAAGTCAAAATTTCCTTCCGCAGAAATATAACCAACTGCTCCCGAGAACAAGCTGCGTTTTGTTTCTTCCAGTTCTTCAATAATATTCATGGCAGCAATTTTGGGCGCTCCAGTCATACTTCCCATCGGGAATAAACTTTTTATAATATCTACTGAATTGGTCGCTGATTCAGTTTCTGAAACGACTGTTGAAATTAATTGGTGAACTTGTTTAAAGGTATAAACCTCACATAACTCCGACACTTTTACTGTTCCTTTTATTGCCGTTTTTGCCAAATCATTTCGAACCAAGTCTACAATCATAATGTTTTCTGCTCGCTCTTTAACATCGTTTTTCAAAATATTCTTTAAAACATCATCCTCTTCTTCTGAATCTCCTCTTTTAACAGTCCCTTTTATTGGCTGAGAAATAACCGTGTTTTTATTTCGCTTTAAAAAACGTTCTGGAGAAGCTGACAGTAAATATTTTTTGTCGATTTTTAAAAAAGTGGCAAATGGTGGTGTAGAAATTTTATTTAATTTTGAATACACATCAACTGGGTTTATAATTGCATTTTCTGCATAAAACTCCTGACAGAAACTGACCTCATAAATATCTCCTCTTTTAATATGTGCAAGAATGGCGTTTACTTTATTAAAGTATTCGTCCTTATGAATTCTTAATTTTATTTTGATTTTATTGCTTTGCTGATTTGGGGTATGCTCCAAAACTACATTTAAAATCGCATTCAAATCGGACTCAATTTCATCAGAATATGTATTCAAGTATTTGATTTCAACTTGACTATTTTTAATCAGAAACAACTTTTTAGGCTGAAAAAAAGTTAGATCATTAAACTCCAATCCGTCATAATTAGCAGAAGAAAGTTGCTCTGTATCATTTTTTAAATCATACCCCAAATAACCAAAAATAAAATCTTGAGTTGACTTATGATATGTTTTTAGTTTGTCAAAAGCATTTTGATGATTGCACTCCAACAGCGTTTCTGCACCAACAGCCAGTGCTGCATCAAATTCTGATAAATTTAAGTTTTTATCAGTTGCTGTTTCATTATTTGAATCGAGCCAAACAACATGTTTAAATTGCTGCGCCCAAACCAATAGTTTGGTTTTAAATTCTTCAATGTCATTAAGTGGTACGATCTTACAACTTCGCATGGGTCAAAAATAAAAAAGTCCTTTCAAACGAAAGGACTTTCAATTTGTTAATTTATGTTTAACTATGAATTGCTCTTCCATCAACGGCTAAACAGGCTTCTTTTATCGCCTCTGTATATGAAGGGTGCGCATGAGAACTACGTGCAACATCTTCTGCAGACGCTCTAAACTCCATTGCAATTACTCCTTCTGCAATCATATCTGCAGCACGAGCACCTATAATATGCATTCCTAAAATCTCATCGGTATCTGCATTTGTCAATACTTTTACTTGTCCGTCTATATCCATACTCGCTCTTGCTCTACCCAAGGCACGCATTGGAAAACTACCAACTTTATAATTGACACCACTTTCTTTTAATTGTTCTTCTGTTTTTCCAACAGCAGCCACTTCTGGCCATGTATAAACAACTCCCGGAATCAAATTATAATCGATATGTGGTTTTTGTCCGGCAATAATCTCAGCCACTAATGTTCCTTCTTCTTCTGCTTTATGTGCCAACATTGCACCCTTTACAACATCACCAATCGCATAGATATTCGGAATATTGGTTTGCAAATAACCGTTGGTTTCAACCTGTCCTTTATCATTTGCTAAAACACCTGCCTTTTCTAGACCTAATTTATCTGTGTATGGTTTCCTTCCAACAGCAATTAAACAGTAATCTGCATTAAATTCGGTAGAAATCCCTTTTTTATTATCTGCCATCACGGTAACGGAATCACCTGTATTTTCTACAGAGGTAACTTTATGACCCGTAAAAAACTTCATTCCTTGCTTCTTCAAAGATTTTTGTAATTCCTTTGATAACATTCCGTCCATACCAGGAATAATTTTTGGCATATATTCTATAACAGAAACTTCAGACCCCAATCTACTATAAACTTGCCCTAATTCCAATCCGATTACTCCTCCACCAATGACCAATAATTTTTTCGGAATTTCTTTTAAACTCAAGGCTTCAGTACTTGTAATCACTCTTTTTTTATCTATAGATATAAAAGGAAGTGAAGATGGCTTTGATCCAGTTGCTATTATTGTATGTTTCGATTCAATGGTTTCTGTCTTTTTTTCGGAAGCAATCTCAATATGAGTTGCGTCTACAAAACTCCCAAAGCCATTATAAACATCAATATTATTTTTCTTCATCAAAAAATCGATACCGCTACATGTCTGAGAAACAACTTCCGCTTTACGATCGATCATTTGAGTAAAGTTGACTTTAACTTCTGAAGTCTCAATCCCATGCTTTTCAAAATGATTTACAGCATCGTAATAATGATGCGAAGAATCTAGCAATGCTTTTGAAGGAATACATCCAACATTTAAACAAGTGCCTCCTAAAGTATTGTATTTTTCAATCAGTGCTGTTTTCAATCCTAACTGCGCGCAACGAATTGCTGCCACATAACCTCCTGGACCAGAACCGATAACGGTTACATCATATGTACTCATGCGATTGTATTCTAAAATGAATGACAAAAGTACTAAATTAATGGAATATATGGGGCTAAAAATATAGACGCCAGAATTTCGGATTAAGAAAATAACCAAAAGAATATTAAACCCAACCTAGTAATTAAGAAACCTGTTTTAAAATGAATTGGAGTCTAAAACCCTATTTCATCAATCCAGCACGTTTTAGCAAAGCATCTGCATTGGGTTCTTTCCCTCTAAACTGTTTGTATAAGGTCATCGGTTTTTGTGTACCTCCTTGAGATAAGACATTCTCTTTAAATTTTTTGGCAATCTCTTTATCAAAAATCCCCTTTGATTTAAAATAGTCAAATGCATCTGCATCTAAAACTTCTGCCCATTTATAAGAATAATACCCCGAAGAATATCCACCTTGAAAAATATGAGAAAATGCAGTGCTCATACAATTAGTTTCCACATCAGGATATAATTTGGTATCCTCAAATGCTTTGCTTTCAAACTCTTTTACAGATTTGACAGTAGGCGTACTTTCAAAATTATGCCAACTCATATCAAGCAAACCAAAACTCAATTGTCGCATCGTTGCGATTCCCTCTAAGAAGTTAGATGATTTTTTTATTTTCTCAACCAAGTCCATCGGAATCGGTTCATTCGTTTGATAATGTTTTGCAAACAAATCCAACGCCTCTTTTTCATAACACCAATTTTCAAGAATTTGACTTGGCAATTCCACAAAATCCCATGGCACACTAGTTCCAGAAATACTTGGATATGTTGTGTCTGCTAGCATTCCATGTAATGCATGACCAAACTCATGGAATAAGGTTGTAACCTCGTTAAAAGTTAGCAATGATGGTTTCGTTTCTGTTGGCTTAGTAAAATTACAAACGATTGAAATATGTGGTCGAGAATTTTCTTCTCCCCTTTTCCATTGATCTTTATATGAGGTCATCCACGCACCATTTCTTTTGCCTTTTCTTGGGAAGAAATCTGCATAAAAAACAGCAATAAATTTACCCGTTGTATCTGTCACTTTATAAGTCTGTACATCTTTATGATAGGTATCTATAGTATCTATTAACTCAAATTTTAAATCATACAATCTATTAGAAACCTCAAATACCCCGTTTAAAACATTTTCAAGTTTGAAATATGGTTTTAATTGTTCTTCCTCGAGATCAAATAATTCTTTTTTTAATTTTTCAGAATAATACCCTCCATCCCATTTTTGAAGTTG
>JAGLDM010000024.1 GCA_023145595.1 Flavobacteriaceae bacterium
AACATGAACATACAAATTATCAATAAATCAAAACACGAATTACCGAGTTACGAAACCATTGCTTCGGCTGGAATGGATTTACGCGCTAATATCAATG
This sequence comes from Flavobacteriaceae bacterium, assembly GCA_023145595.1. Lineage (GTDB taxonomy): Bacteria > Bacteroidota > Bacteroidia > Flavobacteriales > Flavobacteriaceae > Urechidicola. The sequence continues at coordinate 98 of JAGLDM010000024.1, forward strand.
AGTCAATCACTTTAAAACCGTTGGAAAGAACAATTGTAAAAACCGGACTTTTTATTGCGTTGCCTATAGGAACAGAAGCGCAAGTTCGGCCAAGAAGTGGCTTGGCGGCAAAAAAAGGAATTACTGTTTTAAATGCTCCTGGAACTGTAGATGCAGATTATAGAGGAGAAATTGGTGTCATATTAGTCAACCTTTCTAATGAGAATTTTGTAATCAATGATGGGGAACGTATTGCACAATTAGTGATTGCGAAACATGAACGTGCCGATTGGGAAGAAGTTTCTGAATTGAATGAAACAGCACGTGGCGCAGGCGGATTTGGAAGTACGGGGGTTTAACCTATAATAGAAAAAACGATTGTCACACTGAGCCTGTCGAAGTGTAATTAAAAGTCTTCGACAGGCTCAGACTGACAGTTTATATCAAAGTAAATCAAAAAGGTAATAGCAAAATTAGAACTAACAAAAAAGCGGAAAATGATTTTATCATTTTCCGCTTTTTAAAATTTCTCCCCTTTGGGGAGATTAAGAGGGGCTTTTCTACTTCTCAGCAATTGCTGCTTTAATTTTTGTTTCTAACTCATCTGCTAAATCTGGATTATCTTTAATCAATCCTTTTACAGCATCTCGTCCTTGCCCTAATTTCGTTTCTCCGTAACTAAACCAAGATCCGCTTTTCTTTACAATATTATAATCTACCGCTAAATCTAAAATTTCTCCTACTTTAGAAATTCCTTCACCATACATAATATCAAATTCTGCAATTTGGAAAGGTGGTGCCACTTTGTTTTTTACAACTTTTACCTTGGTCATGTTCCCAAGAACTTGATCGCCATCTTTAATTTGCGTTCTTCTACGAATATCTAAACGAACGGAAGCATAAAATTTCAATGCATTACCCCCAGTTGTTGTTTCTGGATTTCCGAACATTACCCCTATTTTTTCACGTAATTGATTGATAAAAATTACTGTACAATTGGTTTTACTAATCGTACCCGTCATTTTACGCAAGGCCTGAGACATTAATCGTGCATGCAATCCCATTTTAGAATCACCCATTTCTCCTTCAATCTCACTTTTTGGAGTTAAGGCTGCAACCGAATCAATCACTACCAAATCAATAGCGCCAGAACGAATTAAATTTTCTGCAATTTCAAGTGCTTGCTCTCCATAATCTGGTTGAGAAATAATTAAATTCTCAACATCAATACCTAACTTTTCAGCATAAAATCTATCAAAAGCGTGTTCTGCATCAATAAATGCGGCAATTCCACCTGCTTTTTGTGCTTCTGCAATGGCGTGTAATGTTAAGGTTGTTTTACCCGAAGATTCCGGCCCATAAATTTCAACCACTCTCCCTCTTGGATATCCACCAACACCGAGTGCTAAATCTAACCCTAATGAACCTGAGGATATTGCCTCAATATCTTCGTGAGCCATATCACCCATTTTCATAACGGCGCCTTTACCGTATGTTTTATCTAATTTATCTAAAGTAAGTTGTAAGGCCTTTAATTTTGCTGCTTTTTCTTTATCTGCTGCCATATTTTGTTATTAATTAATTTCTGAAAAGCTAAATTACAAAAATTATAAACAAAGCCTGCTCAAATTTTGAGCAGAAAATAAAAAAGAATAAAAATTAACTTTTTGCAAACTTTTTATAGCCTTTATAAATTGTCCTATATGCCCAAAATCCATTTACTCTAGCGTTTAGAAGTATTACAAAAAATCTAGAAAGACCAACTTTACCTATCAAAGGTCTAAGAACTCCAATCCAAAATTGGATCACGAACCGATTAAATTCATAAACAAGTTCATTTTTGACTGGAATATTAATAATGCTAAATTTCAAAACACAGCGGTTTAATCAAATAAATTGCTGATTTTATATTACTTTTGACATACTAACGAAATCTAATTTTTTAAAAAAAAGTAATTATGAAAAATCTGTTTGTAAAAGGAATAGCGCTAGGTTGTCTGTTTTTATTGATCGCTTCTTGTAATTCGAATAAGGAAAAATCAACTTCTGTATTGATTGACAAAGAACAAATTAAAAAAGACATTCAAGCTCGGGAGAACCAATTTGCTGAGACATATAATAATGGGGTGTTGAAGGATATTGGTTATTATGCTGATGACGCTGTTACTTTTTATCAAAACATGGCTCCAATAAGAAGTGAAAAGGAACGATTAGAAATTTTAAAAATAGACCCCTTAAACACTAACAAAATTTCATTTACAACAATTGAAGTATTTGCATCGAAAGATGGAGATCAAGTGTTGGAAATTGGTTATTATTCTGTAGTTGATTCTACTCATACTGCAATAAATACAGGGAACTATATGAGTCTATTTGAAAAAAGGGATGGTCAATATGTTTGCCTTAGAGACATGAGCGTCTCTGATATGCCTATAGATTAAAGGTGAAAATCAATTTAAAAAAGAGAGGCTATTTCAAATGAAATAGCCTCTCTTTTTTGTCAGTTGTTTGTGTAAATTTATCGTCTTCGGCCACCACCGCCACCTGTTCGACCACCACTTGGTCGACTTGCACCACCAGAAGGAGGGCGTGTTCTCATCGTTCTGGATCCAGAAGATCTATTAGATGATCTTGGTGCTGTTGACCTTTTAGTTGTTGTTGGGCTGTTTGATCTATTGCGTGTGGTCGACCTATTCGATGTAGATGCTCCTTTTGAGGTTCGACTACCCTGTGATTTCGACTGGTTTGTAGAGGCTCGATTAGAAGTTGATGCTTTATTTGATGTACGTCCTCTTTTTGAGGTTGAAGGTCGTGAACCGCCTTGACCCGAAGTTTTGAAATTCCCTTTTTTAACATTGTTATTTACAGTGTTAGAGGTCTTTCTCGTATTCTTATTATAATTGTTATAGGTGTTGCGATTATTAACATTAATATTTACTGATGTATGCCCGCGACCACCGTGGTAATGACTGTGGCGATAATAATGATTATGTCTATAAACACCAATTGATACAACCGCAAAGGGTCTCCAATAAGGTGGATAGTATCCATAATAATAGGGTGGGTAATAAGGCACATATACCGGCGAATACACATATTGTACTACTGGTGCAGATTGAACGACAATAACTTCTGTAGATGCCTGTACATTAACCGTAACCGGGTCCTCTCCTTTATATGCGGGGTTTGCTGTAACTGACTCTGTAGTTTTTGAACGTGGCTCTACAACATAATCTTTACCATATAATTCCTTATCACCTATGATTTGCATAGAAATATCACCTGCTTCATCTTTTGCAATTGAAATAACGGCTACATCCTGAGTTTCTTTTTCACTTATTGCGTCTTGTAAAATAAATAAGAAGTCGTCTCCGGTTTGTTCGGTTACAACTTTAATAAAATCGACTTTACCGTCATTATTCAAATCTAAATTAGCAATTCCAGTTTTTTCGTCGTTCAACGCTTTTTCAAAATCTTCAATTGTTTTTGATTCTTGAAAAAGGTCTAATACCGCGTAAAGATCTAAGTCATCTCCAGGTAAACCCAATAGTGGTTTGTCATTCTCTGTTTGAGAAAAAGAAGGGAAGTTAATAAGACTTATTGTTAGTATTAAAATTAATAAAAATCTAGTTTTCATAATATCTGTTTTAATTTTCTCCAAATACAATCGGAGGTTAAACTATTTACTACGGTATAAATTATACTAAATCCAGTAATTTGTATAGATTCAAAATTACTTTCATACCTATACAAAGGTATGAGATTTCTCAATACAACTTCATTATTGGAGTTAAAAATGTAATTCCACTATATATTAAATCATTAGCCTTGATGTAATATCATATGGTTACTTATTAATTGAATTTAAGGAGTCAAACGTACTACAACTTAAAAAACCCTGATGGCGCGGATTTACAATCCGTGACCTCTATATTAACACTAGCCGCTCTATTTACAATTCATTATCTAACTCTGCATAGTTCCTAGCCATCGGAAAACATTTCCGCGTTATCGGTGTTTTTTCTGTGGGTGTTTACATCTACTAATCTAAAAAAAGGAATTCAAAGTCCTACTTTTTATATACCATTTTAATATGCGGAATTCCATCTTCTAAATACTCCTTTCCTACTTGTTTAAAATCATGAGTTTCGTAAAACTTTTTTAAATAAACCTGAGCAGAAATCGTAATTTCTGAAGTGCTAAACTTTTCTTTTATCGTTTCTATACTGGCTTTCATCAACCGGTGACCCAATTTATCATTCCTATATTTTTCTTTTACCACTACCCTACCAATACTAGCTTCTTTAAAATAGTTTCCGGGAGCAAATAATCGGGTGCATGCAATTACAGTGTCTTTTTTAGTAAAATATAAATGCAATGCTTTTTGATCTTTAAAATCTAAATCTTGATATACACAATCTTGTTCAACCACAAAAACCTCATTTCTTAATTGTAAAATAGCATACAATTCTGAGGTGGTTAATTCTTTAAATGTTTTTATGATTGGTTGCAGCATTGTTCATTAATTATATGACCTAAAAAACATTGATGTAATTCTTTTTATTTCAATCGTTTATATAAATAATTCAGATTGATACTTTACATCAATCTTGAACAATAATGTCTTTTTTACCACGCTTTCTAAATTCTGGCTGAATATTAGTATGATTGATTTTGAATTTCTTCAAAAGTAATTCTTCTATAGTTTCTAACACAAAATCAAATTTAGATAACTTAATATCTTCTTCAAAATCAATGTGGGCTTCTAAATGAACTTCATCTTCATTTAGTTGCCAAATATGCACATGGTGTATGTTTTTAACATCTTCTAATTCATTAATAAGAGTAACTATTTCTTGTACCTTAATTTCTTCAGGAGTAAATAACATTAATACTTTGGTGGAGTCTTTTAATAATTGGTAGCCCATAAAAATAAGATATATAGCAATTGCAAAAGTCAACAAACTGTCTACCCAAAAAACTTCATAATATTTCATTAATAAGCCACCTATCAAAACAGCAACACTTGCCATCATATCGGTAAGTAAATGTAAATATGCAGATCTCATATTCATATTTTTATCTGCATCCTTTTTAAGAAGTAGTACACTAAATCCATTAGCTGCAACACCAAGTATGGCCATCCAAATAACTAAATCAGATTCAATTTCTTGGGGAGACAGAAAGCGTTTTACGGCTTCAATAATCAATAAAATAGCAACAATTATTAAAGTAGATGCATTTACAAAGGCGGCAATAATTTCGGCTCTCTTATATCCAAAAGTTTTATTTTGTGAGGCTTTTCTTTTGGAGAGTTTATTTGCTGCATAACTTATAATTAATGATAATACATCACTAAAATTATGCAAGGCATCAGAAAGCAAGGCTAAACTCCCAGAAAGGATTCCGCCTATAACTTGTGATACCGTTATTATAATATTAAGAAATATAGAGATTAAAAGGTTGCGTCCTTTTAAATCGCCATGATGGTGTGAATGGTTATGTGAATGCGCCATTAGCTAATTTTACACATTGGTATTTTATCTATTCTCGTTTGATGTCTTCCCCCTTCAAATTCTGTTTCTAAAAATGTTTTTACCATTTCTATTGCTTGCGGAATAGAAGTATATCTTGCTGGAATACACAAAATATTTGCATTATTATGTAATTTTATTAATTCTACTATTTCTTTATTCCAACACAAACCAGCACGCACATTTTTATATTTATTTGCTGTCATTGCTACTCCGTTTGCGGTTCCACAAAAAAGAATTCCTAAATCAACTTTACCTTCATTAACATCACTCGCAACAGGATGTACAAAATCTGGATAATCAACACTATCCAAAACATCTGTTCCGTAATTAATAACTTCAATATTTTGTGATTTTAAATATTCAACAACTGCAAATTTATAATCTGGTCCGGCATGATCATTTCCTATTGCTGCCTTCATAATATTATTCTTTTAAATTTACCCAAAAATACAAAAAACCCGTTATTAACAAATAAAAATTCAAATGTTAATAGTAAAAATTCAAATGATTGATTATCAGTATAATTAATAGAAACACTAAATGTTAGCAAATAATGACTTTAAAAAGATAACTAAATTAGGATACTTTAAAAAAAATAACAATACACCATAATTAATTTAATATCAAAATATATTTATCTTTTTTAGGAATAAGTTATAAACGTAATAATTAGTGTTTGTAAACATTTAACTGCTCTTTTTTTATTAGCTAATTACTGTGATTAAGGTTATAAACAAGCTGTGGATAACCTTAATAATATATGTGATTAATAGGGAATTAAAATTTGATAAACTGTTTATTCTTTTTAATAAGTGATAAATCAAAATTAATAATGAATAAGTTTATGTACATATTAACAGACTATAATAACCACCATTTTTTTTTTAATTTTAAAATAAAAACATATATATATATAATAGATGTTAATAAAGTTATTTAGAACTAAACATTCTTGGAATATTCCAACTAAATCCAGCAGAGAAAAACTGTAAATCATTATTTAAGCCTAGACCGTAAGCAGCATCTAATTGAAAGTTATCACTTATCAAAGAAGTAAAACCTACATTCAAAAAAGATTTATAAAATCCTTGTTCAGCATAAGTTCCATACGCTTCAATATAACTTCCTAATTGCTTCCCTAAAGAAAAAGCTAAAGCAGCCGAATAAGTAAAACTATGAATTTGCTCTTTATAATCGTATCCAATATTGTAACCAATACTCACTTTATTAGATATGTTGTGAGAAATAGACAATTTATTAATTATTCCTACTTCATCATTTGATAGTTCATCGTTGGCTGTTGGAATTATTATATGTGATAAAAAAGCAATTTCAGTATTTACATCTTCTTTTTTTAAAAGTTGTACTTTAAATCCTGCTTCTAAATCACTAATTCCAGAATAAGCTTCATTAAAAAACTCAAAGTCTAATTTATAAGATTCGTATTGATTAAAAATTCGCAATTCTAAACCTTTTAACAATCCAACTCTTAACAATGTTGAAGGTCCTACAAAACCATTAATATTTTCATAAGAAGAAGCAACGAAACCCATTTCTATTTGTAAACTCCCTTTTGGAATTGTAGATGATGATTCCGTTTGATCTGGTCTATCTGTAATTATTTGCTGAGAATAGGAAATTAAACCTATAAACAACACAACTAAAGTAATTTTATGTTTCATGTGTCTTTTTTTATTTTTTAACGGTCACATGCTGTTCGTTATTAGTCATTACCTTGAGAGATAAAAATTTTAGCATGCTCGGTTCATTTTTATACAATTTTAGACAAATATATAATTAATTTTTAGGTTAATCTAAAAATTATTTTGTATTCATCCAATAAGGAGTATATTTGCAGCGTGAATATTGAATTATCTTATACCGAAGAAAATTATTTAAAAGCTGTTTTTAGTTTATCAATCGAAAAAGGAAATGCTGTTAGCACTAATCAAATTTCGAAAAAATTAACAACTAAAGCTTCTTCTGTAACTGATATGATTAAAAAATTGGCAGAAAAAAAACTAGTCGATTATAAAAAATATAAAGGAGTTTCTCTTACTAAAAAAGGAAGAGAAATAGCCGTTTTAATCGTTCGTAATCATAGGCTTTGGGAAGTTTTTTTAGTAGAAAAATTAGATTTTAAATGGGATGAAGTCCATGATTTAGCCGAACAATTAGAGCATGTAAAATCTAAGCAGTTAACAGATAAACTAGATACTTTTCTTAACTTTCCTACCCATGACCCGCATGGAGATCCTATTCCTGATAAATATGGAAACCTGAATAAAGATATTAAAGAAGACTTATCGAGTATTGATGAAGGGGTGAAATGTATTATTGTGGGTGTTCGAGATTCTTCGTCTTTATTTTTAAAATTCTTAGACAATTCAAACATAAAATTGGGGAGTAAAATAAAAGTGGTTGAAAAAGAAGATTTTGATAATTCGATGTTGGTAGAAATTGGTACAAAAACACTCTCACTTTCCAATCAAATAACGAAAAATTTATTTGTGAAAATCATTAATTAAAAAATGTATATTATGGCAAGTCCTATCATATCATTACTAATTTTTTTAAGTTTTATTCTACTCAGTTACCTCTTCTTTTTTCCAAAAAAAGGATGGTATTGGAAACTTAAAAAAATAAATAAAAATGACAATAAAACCCTTACTGAAGATATTTTAAAAAAAATATATCATGCTGAAAATAGCGGATCAAATATGCAAATACACGATATAACTGCATCCTTAAATCATTCGCCAAAAAAAATAGTTGAGGCAATTACAGATATGGAAGATTCTGGTTTTATTAGTTCTTCAAAAGGGAGTTTAAAACTTCAAGAAACAGGAAGAGATTATGCTTTAAAAATAATTAGAGTTCATCGTCTTTGGGAGCGTTATTTATCAGAAAAAACAGGGTTTAACAAAAAGGATTGGCATGATCTTGCAGAAGAAATGGAGCATAAACTGACTCCTGTTCAAACCAATGAATTAGCACAATCTTTAGGAAACCCTAGATTTGATCCACATGGCGATCCAATACCAACAGCTACTGGAGAAATTAAAAAAATAAAAGGGAAACCATTATCAACATTTCCTTCTGAAACAGTTGGTAGAATTGTACATATTGAAGATGAGCCTGATATTATTTATCAACAAATATTGGCGCAAGATTTACATATTGGCTCTTTAGTTAGAATTTTAGAAACTAATAAAAAGCGTATTGTGTTTTATTCCGAAGGAGATGAATATGTTTTAGCACCAATTGTGGCTGGAAATATTACCATATCAGAATTAAAGAAAGAAGAATTTACTTCTGAAAACACAAGTAGATTATCTAGCTTAAAAATGGGTGAGAAAGCAAAAATTATTGGAATATCTAGAGAATGTAGAGGAGAAGGTAGAAGAAGGTTATTGGATTTAGGATTTGTAATAAACACTCCAATTTGTATTGATATGGAAAGTCCGATGCAAAATCCACGTGCTTATTTAATTAGAAATACCTCTATTGCAATTCGCAATGAGCAAGCAAAATTTATTTTAATTGAAAAAAATATGGAACATGGAAAAGCATCCTAAATCTGCCTGTGATAGTTGTGGACATTTCAATTCATCTAATCTTAAAAAGTTAGGAGTAAATACAGATCATGTAGATTTTGTAGTTGCGTTGGCAGGTAATCCAAATACTGGAAAAAGCACGGTTTTTAATGCATTAACCGGACTTAGACAACACACTGGTAATTGGCCAGGAAAAACAGTTACACGTGCCGAAGGAGCCTATTCATACGATGATAAAAAATACAAATTGGTAGATTTACCCGGAACGTATTCTTTACTTTCAACTTCTGTAGATGAAGAGGTAGCACGTAATTTTATTTTATTCGGACAACCATCTGTTACCGTAATTGTTGTGGATGCCGGACGGTTAGAACGCAACTTGAATTTGGTATTACAGATTCTTGAAATTACAGACAAGGCAGTGTTATGCTTAAATTTAATGGATGAAGCAGAACGACAAGATATAGAAATTGATGAACGTAGTTTAGCAAAAGATTTGGGGATTCCTGTGGTGGCAACAAGCGCTCGTTACAAAAAAGGAATTCCAGAGTTAATTCAAACAATTCACGAAGTTGCAAATGGTACAATTGTTTGCAAACCTCATCGCATAAAAAACGTTCCAAAACACATTCAAAAAGCAGTAGATAAACTCAGTAAAAGTATTGAATTACAATATCCTGATATTCCAAATAGTAGGTGGATTGCATTTAGACTTTTAGATGGAGATGCAAGAATTATCAATGCAATTGAAACAGGTGAATTTATAAATACTGAAAAAGAACTGATAAATTAATTGTTGATGAAAAAAACAAATAACATTATTAATTTATCGAACGAATTACGTTGGACTATTGGTGAAGATTTTCACGATAAATTAACCGAAGGAATTTATGCCGATGCCTCTGTTATTGCAGCAGCAGCGGTTCATAAAAAAGGGACTACTAAAAAATTCACATTCGATAAAAAATTAGATCAAATTGTGACCAGCAGAACCTGGGGTTTTCCAATTATGATTCTCATATTATCGATTGTACTTTGGCTTACCATCATTGGAGCAAATTATCCGTCAGGGCTGTTAGCAGAATTGTTATTAGAAAATTTATATCCATGGCTAAAATCTGTTGCCGAAAATATGGGTATGGTTTGGTGGTTGTCTGGATTTTTAATTGACGGTGTTTATTTAGCATTAGCTTGGGTAATTGCAGTAATGCTACCTCCTATGGCTATCTTTTTCCCAATGTTTACATTGCTAGAAGATTTTGGTTATTTACCGAGAATCGCATTTAATTTAGATTACTTATTTAAAAAATCTGGAGCACATGGTAAGCAAGCATTAACCATGACTATGGGCTTTGGATGTAATGCCGCTGGAGTTGTTGCCACAAGAATAATAGACAGCCCGAGAGAGCGCTTAATCGCAATTATTACAAATAACTTTTCATTATGTAATGGACGGTGGCCTACCCAAATATTAATTGCCACAATTTTTATTGGTGCTTTAGTTCCTACTCAACTTTCTGGAATATTATCAACCGTTGCAGTAATAGGAATCGCTTTATTAGGACTTGCTTTTATGTTTCTTAGCTCATGGGCATTGTCAAAAACAGTACTTAAAGGAGAAGTTTCTACTTTTACTTTGGAATTACCACCCTATAGACCACCCCGTTTTTGGAATACCATGTACACTTCATTAATTGATAGAACAATGATTGTTTTATGGCGCGCATGTTTATTTGCCGCTCCGGCTGGTGCTGTAATTTGGTTGATTTCAAACATCAATATTGGAGATGTAACTATAGCGCTTTGGATGATAACCAATATGGATGGATTCGGACTTTTTATTGGACTTAACGGAGTGATTTTATTGGCTTATATTGTTGCTATTCCAGCAAATGAAATTGTTATACCAACAATATTAATGCTAACCGTTGCAACTGTTTCAACAGGAATTGCAGGTGAAGGAAGTGGCGTAATGTTTGAATTGGAATCGGTTACAGAAACGGCCACTATTTTACAAGCAGGTGGCTGGACTTTACTTACTGGAATTAATTTAATGTTATTTAGTTTACTTCACAACCCGTGTAGCACTACTATTTACACTATTTATAAAGAAACAAAAAGTGTAAAATGGACAGTAGTTGCAAGTATTTTACCTTTAATTATGGGTCTTATACTTTGCTTTGTAATTGCACAAGTTTGGAGACTATTTTAAGATATATGTAAAGTAATTATTCTGTCACCAAGAATTCATTTCAGGGTCTTATCTTATTATGTTAATTTAATACATTATGAGATTCTGAAACAAGTTGAGAATGACGAGTTTTATATATTTATTATTATATAGATTGATATAAAAAAACCTCTCTAAAATTAATTAGAGAGGCTTAAGAGGTTTAAAACCGCTATTATTTTTTAACAACTCTCAATAGTTTCTTTTTATCATTTTCGGTATTTATTTGTAAAAAGTAAACACCACTAACTCCATCAATAGTTACATTAATAGATTCTTTATTTTGGTAAGTATTTACATTAATTACGCTTCCTAATATATCAATTACCGAAACAGTTACATTATTTAATGTTTTACCAAAATCAATTTTAAGATTACCATTTGTTGGGTTTGGAAAAGCGATAAACGTATTATCCAAATCATTTTCTGATACAGAAAGA
>JAGLDM010000240.1 GCA_023145595.1 Flavobacteriaceae bacterium
CAAAAGGCAGTTTCAACCTCTCCCAAGTAGAGGTGAATTGGAAACCCCAAGGCAAGCCTAGGGGAATTATTTAGATTAAAACAATGTTTAAAATGAAAAATCTTTTAAAAGTTTTTGGAGTAGCACTTATTATAGGTTCATGCTCAAATAGTAAAGAGACAAACACTAATGAATTACCTGGAAAAGTAACAACACATGAAGCTGTGGTTCAAGAAGAATTTATATATGAATTAGATGACAGACTTACACCTCAATGTCACGCTTCCACTATTGAAGTGAGTAATGGAATCCCTGTTGCGTCTTGGTTTGGAGGAACTGCAGAAAAAAATAATGATGTTGGTATTTGGATCTCTCGAAAGGCTGGTGATAAATGGTCTATTCCGAGTGAAGTAGTCAATGGAATTCAAGAAGATGGAACAAGATATCCATGTTGGAATCCTGTCTTATTTAAGCCAAAGAATCAACCATTAATTTTGTTTTACAAGGTGGGACCAGATCCAAAAACTTGGTGGGGATTGTATATGACATCGGAAGATGATGGACTTACTTGGTCGGAACCGATTAAATTACCTGATGGAATTTTAGGACCTATCAAAAATCAGCCAATTCAATTGGCCAACGGAACTATTTTGTCACCAACAAGTACTGAGGACGATGGTGATATTTGGAAAATTCAATTAGAAATAAGCAGTGATTCAGGAAAAACATGGACTTCTAGTGGAGACCTAAACGATGGAAAAGAATTTGGTGCTATTCAGCCTTCTATTTTAAATTATGGAAATGGAAAATTACAATTATTGAGTAGAACTATGAATGAAGTTATTACTCAGAATTGGTCTTATGATTACGGAAAAACCTGGGATAAAATGACAGCAACGACGCTGCCAAATCCCAATTCTGGAATTGACGCTATTAGTTTAAAAGATGGGCGTCAATTATTAGTGTACAATCCGACTGGAAAAAACTGGGGAAACAGAGTTCCGTTAAGTATTGGGATTTCTACGGATGGTAAAACATGGAAACGAGTATTAGATTTAGAGCCTTTAACACCAATAACAAATAAAGAACACGAAGAATATTCGTATCCAACCATGATTCAAGCTGCAGATGGGCTTGTACATATTATATATACTTGGAGAAGAGAAACCGTAAAATATGTAGTGCTAGACCCTACAAAATTTTAATTAAAAACAGTTTCAGAATGGAAAAATGGATAAAAATAGTTCTTAAAATAATTGCAGCACTCGTAGTAATTATACTCGTTGTATTGTATGCTTCAATTAGCAAAATTGACACAACTCCTTATTTCGAGACTTCTTATTATAAAAATACAATTGCTAATATTGAAGAGGCAGATTCTATTAGAACTACAGAAAAGGGGCAATTACTAGCGGGGTTCTCTCGTGCAAACATTACTCCAATAATTAAGGACGGAGACCCTACCAAAGGAGAGTTTAACAAGGTAAAACTCGCAGGGTTTGGAGACGGAAAAATTGCAACAGGTGTTCATGATTCTCTTTTTGTTAAAGCAATTGCATTAGAAGTAAACGGACAAACAGTCGTGATGGTGAGTGGCGATATATTAATGACGCCCCAAAGTCTTGTTGATGGGGTTACAAAAAAATTGGAAGGGAAAACCAATATCTCTAGAAATCAAATATTCTATGGCGCAACACATACCCATTCGAGCATGGGAAACAGCGTACCTGGTATCGTTGGGAAAAATTTTGGAGGAGAATTTCAACCTAAATTAATAGATTGGATGAGTGTTCAATATGCAACAGCTATTTTAAATGCCATTGCCGATAAAAAACCTGCCAAATTAGCTACAGGATACATCAACGTTCCAGATTTAGTTAGGAATAGAATGATCGGGGAAACAGGTCGCTTAAACGATAAATTATCTGTCGTTTCTATAAAACAAGACTCCGCAAAACAAGCAGTAATAGGAATCTATGCTGCACACGCAACTACCATAAGTTCCTGGAACGATGAATATAGTGGGGATTACCCTGGTTATTTTCAACGTAAACTAGAAAGTGAAGGTATTGTTGATATGGCAATGTTCTACGCAGGTACTTGTGGCAGTCATACCAATAGCGGTGTTGGTGATAAATTTGAAAAATCGGAATATATAGGAGAAAAATTAGCCGCTAAGGCATCAGAATGCTTAGAGAACTTAACTTATGAAGATCAAATGACCTTGTCATTATTAACTTCAGATATGGAAATTCCGAAATTGCAAATGATTTATTTGGCAGATAATTTAAGGTTATCTCCGTTTGTTGGCAACAAATTGGTTCCAGAAAAAGGGCAGATACTTTTACAAGGTTTACAATTGAATAATTTTATTTGGTCTACAGTGCCATATGAATATAGTGGCGAATATGCAATCGATATAAAAAACGCCTTGGAATTAAAAGGATATAATTCTGTATTCACCAGTTTTAACGGTCAGTATTTAGGTTATATAGTACCCGCTAAATATTATTATTACGATAATTATGAAGCTCGACTGATGGGTTGGTTCGGCCCAAGTATGGGCGATTATTTAACAGAGTTGAATTATACGATTGCCAATAAATTAACAAATTCAAAATTATAATATCATGGTTAAATGGCTTAAAAGAATTCTAATATTTCTATTACTTTTTATTTTAGTAATCTTGGCAACTGCTCGATATAATTTACGTGATCGACACCCAGATTACAATGTGAATCTCAAAATTGAGGCTGCTGACAGTCCGCAAATAATCTCTGCCGGATTTTCGAAAAGAGCCATCACTCCGACAATTGTAGATACTTGGAACGATGCAAACGGCGACTTTGAATACAACGAAGAAGATGGTGATAGTTATAACGACCTCAACGGAAATGGTGAATTTGATGCAATTTGGATTGCAGGAATGAGTAATAAAAAACCCGCACAAGGCGTACATGATGATGTATGGGCACGGGTAATGGTAATTGATGATGGCACTTCCAGAATTGCAATGGTTTCTATTGATGCTATTGGTTTTTTTCATGACGAAATCGTAGATATTAGAAAAAGTATTCCTGAAGAATTAAATATAGATTACACGCTTATTTCATCTACCCACACACATGAAAATGAAGATTTGATAGGGATTTGGGGTAAGAATGAATGGACATCGGGTGTGAACCCTGAGTCGATGAAATACGTAAAAGAGCAAACATTAGCAGCCATTATAGATGCTGCCGAAAATTTACGCCCTGCTCATTTAATTTTTGCTGAAGACCTTTCTGGTAATGATGGAAAATTAATGAAAGACACGCGTAAACCAATTGTTAAAGCAACCGGAGTTCATATCATGCAAGTAGTAGATTCAGAAAATGGTGAAACACTTGGAAGCCTAGTAAATTGGTCCAATCATCCCGAAACTTTGTGGAGCGTAAACTTACAAATAAGTTCAGATTTTCCACATTATGTAAGAGAAGGCTTAGAAAAAGGAGTCTATAAAGACGGTCAATTAATGCAAGAAGGCTTGGGTGGAGTCTCCGTTTATTTTACTGGAGTCATCGGTGGTTTAATGGCACCGCATCCTAGTATTTCAATTAAAGATCCTTTTAAAGATACGCTATATGCTAAGCCCACTTTTGAAAAAACGAAAGCTATTGGAGATCATATCGCTTTGATGTCGTTAAATGCTTTGAAGAAATCAGGAGATACCCTTACAAAATCCAATCTTTCACTCACTGCCAAAACAATATTATTACCTTTAGATAATGTTATGTTCAGAATTGCAGGAAGTATTGGTTTATTTTCTAGAGGCCTTCCTGAATTATTTCAAACAAGAACCGAAGTTGGAGCAATTCGTATTGGACCCGCGTTATTTTTAAGTATCCCTGGTGAACTTTATCCAGAGATCGCTTTCGGTGGTATCGAAGCACCCGAAGGTCGCGAATTTGACATTCAGCCATTAGAAATTCCGCCTCTACAAGAACAAATTACCGATAAATATACGTTTTACCTCGGCTTATCTAATGATATGATTGGCTATATCATTCCGAAAAGTGAATGGGATACCGAAGAACCATATTTATACAACGACCATGGAGACACCTATGGAGAGGGAAATTCTTTAGGATCAGAAACAGCACCTATGCTTTATAAAGAATTGAGTACAATTATTAAAGAGATGGATTAAATGAAGAAAGAGTTATTGAGGCAAGCATTTCATATCTTTAAAGTCAATAAA
>JAGLDM010000241.1 GCA_023145595.1 Flavobacteriaceae bacterium
CCATGTAGCCGCCGTGCTATACGTGTTTTCACGCAAGGTTTTACCATCCTTAATTTGAGTTAAGGAATGCATATCTGCAATGAACAAAAAAGAATCGTTTTTTTTGTCTTCAGACATTTTGATTGCTGGTAAAATAGCCCCTAAAATATTTCCCAAATGTGGCGTTCCTGTGCTTTGTACTCCTGTTAAAATTCTTGACATGTTTCTTTCTTTAAAGGCAACAAAAATAATCATTTTAAATTGTATTTTTGGTTCTAATGAAACGAGCCTGTTAACTTTTTAGCCATGCTCGGGCCATGTCATCTAATTATGAAACAGAATAGGCGAATGAATCTATTGAAAAACTCAAGTGTTTTTGTTTGATGTATTTGGTTTTATGGATGGATGACAGGAACTTTATGGATGATTTATTAGAATTTTTAAAATAAATAATCAAGAATGAAAGAAAAGAAAATATATACTAAAAAAGAAGAAGAGCTCAACATTATTACACATGCTTTCGGTCTTTTTATGAGTGTTATTGCATTTGTTTTTTTAATTCTAAAAGCAACAGCCTCAGGAAGTATTTTAAACATTCTTAGTCTTGGTAGTTACGGCCTGAGTTTAATAATACTATATGCGGCATCTACTTTTTATCACGCATCAAAAGATCATAAAGTAAGACACCGATTAAACGTTTTTGATCACGCTGCAATTTATGTGCTCATAGCAGGAACCTACACCCCATTTGCCTTAATTGTATTACAAGGCTGGATTGGATGGGCTATCTTTGGAGCCTCTTGGGGCTTGGCTCTCATCGGAGTTATTTTAAAACTTTTTTATACAGGTAAATATAATAAAATATCTACGGTTGCATATGTTTTAATGGGCTGGCTTATCATTTTCGCTATAAAAACGCTGATTCATAATTTGTCTTTTGAGGGGTTAATGTGGTTGCTTGGAGGAGCAATTTCATATACAATTGGAGCTGTTTTTTACAGCACCATAAGTTTAAAATATAACCATGCTGTTTTTCACGTATTTGTGCTTATTGGTAGTTTCTGTCATTTTGTGTCGATTTACTATTATATACCTATTTAATGATAAATTGAAATATACATTTAGTCACAAAGACCCCGTAGAAAACCATTTAACAACAATTGTTGATGAACTTGGCATAGAACGAAGCACAAAAGAGTTATAAAAGAACAGTTATTATGTTGATAGTCAGTCGTTATTTTTTATAATAACATTAAAAGGTGTATATTGCAAAAAGGTGTATATTGCATTAAAAATTGCAGCTAAATCCCTAAATATTATGATGAACATAGTTTTAGTAGACGATGAAAAAGACGCTCTAGAAGCATTAGAGTGGAAATTAAAAAGGTACATTGTAGATGTGTACATAACCAAATGCTCTTCACCAATTGAGGCGATTAAAATAATTGACGAATTAAAACCAGACATTGTATTTTTAGATATCCAAATGCCTGAAATGGATGGGTTTACTCTGTTAAATCATCTTACTTTTAAAAATTTTAATTTAATTTTCACAACGGCTCATGATGAGTTCGCGTTAAAAGCAATTAAAGTTTCTGCAATCGATTATTTGCTAAAACCAGTAGACAAAGATGAATTGATATCGGCAATGGATAAAATTAACAAACATCAAAAAGATCGTTTGTTAGAAAAGAAATTACAATTGCTTTCAGTAGGCCTAAACGGCAATCACGAGAAAATTAATGTCTCTGCAGACGGGAAGGTCTATTTGTTAGAAAAAGATAAGGTGGTAATGTTAAAATCAGACAAGAGTTACACGACTATATTCTTATCTAATAATCAAGAAATTGTAATTTCAAAAACATTGAAAGATGTTGAGAAAAAATTTCAATTTCCACAATTTTATAGGGTTCATAATTCCTATTTGATTAATTTAAACCATGTAAAAGAATACTTAAAAGGTTTTGGTGGCGAATTGATGATGACCAATGGAAAAACGGCTTCAATTAGTCGAACAAAAAAAACAGAATTATTCACAAAACTTTATTTTGATTAAAAACAGAAAATGCTACTAGATATTCATTCTGAGATATACGCATGGGTTCGTGGATCGCTTTTGGTTCTTGCTATCTGTCATTTTTTTATGTATTCTCAAAACAAACGAAAGCTATACCTGTATTATAGTTTGTATTTATTAGCACATTTTTTTTTCTTTGTGGTGGATGTTGAAGTCTTAACTACGTTTTTAAAACCGTATATAAATTTGGATCGCGCCTTTGCTGTCTTAACTTTCGCCGCGTTCTTTTCTTTTACTAGAGTTTTACTAGAGACAAATATTCATAATGTTGTTTGGGATAAATATTTAGAAAATGCAACCAAAGTGTTAATAGCCATTTCTCTATTATTTTTGTTTACAGAACTTATTTTCGACAACTTTTCATTGGACAGTCTATTTATAATTGTGGCTCCGGCTGTTATAATTTTTTCGGTAACTTTACTTTATGAGGTGTTTAAAAGCTCAGGATATACGGTTAAATACTATGTGTTGAACTTTGGACTTTATTTAATTCTTGCAACTCTAAGTTTTTTACAGTATTTCATTTTGCCAGAAAACTATAAGATTAAAAATGTTAATTCAGTGTTTTTTATCTATCTGGCTGCATTTATTCAAAGTCTTTTTTTTGCTGCTATATTGGGGAAAAAGGGAAAAGAAATTGAAGATAATTATAAAAAAGATGAGATTAAATTAGCCGTCAATCAAAAACAAATTGAAGAGTTAAAAATGACAGCACTTCAAAGTCAGATGAACCCCCATTTTTTGTTTAACTCCTTGAATTCTATCAATAATTTTGTAATAAAAAACGATATTGAACAGGCCTCTGATTATATCACTAAATTTTCACGTTTAATTCGAATAATTCTAAAAAGTTCGTCTAATTTAACGGTTTCTCTTTCAGAAGAACTCGGGACTTTAGGTCTTTTTGTAAAATTGGAGCAGATGAGAATTAGAGGGTTTGAATATATTGTAACTATAGACCCTAAACTCGACATAGGAGAAATACAAGTGCCTCCCTTGTTTTTACAGCCATATGTTGAAAACTCTATTTGGCACGGAATAACCCATATTGAGGGAAAAAAAAGAATAGAATTGAAGATAAAAAAAAGGGAAGATAATCTTGTTTGTGAGATAGTAGATAATGGAATTGGAATTAAAAAAGCAAAAAAGAGCGAACACAATAAAATTAGCAGACGAAAGTTTTTTGGAACGCAAGCAACCGAAAGTCGCATTAAATTATTACATAGCGGATCAGATGTACGAGTAAAAATAACAGATATCTCGAATAAAAAGACATCTGGCACAAAAGTATCTATTACTTTCCCTATTACGCCAACGGCTTAAAGCATTGCTTTGGAGTTGTTTGTAAGTTGTTTATAAGCTGTTAGTAAAAACAAAATACTCGACCAAGGAGAGCCTTCTCTTGTGAATAAAAAAACATACTTTTGGTTTACCCCCTTGTTAATTAAACCGCTATATTATGACAACAACGTCTTTTTTTATCCCCACAGATAAAGACATTTTAAGGGACCTAAAAGAAAATGCCCAAACCGTAAAATTTACAGGGGAAGTTCGTGTAAATCAAGGGCTCTTTGTTACCAAGTTTTTTAGAACTTTTATTTTTAGATTTGACGATAAAAGGGAAGAACGTCAGGCTGTTTATGTTAAAAACGGACTTAAATGGCAGTTTGAAATTACTAAAGTTGTTGCACCCGTTAATGCCCAGAAGAGCATAATCCTTAATTGATACCTTCTAATTTTTTCCATTTACA
>JAGLDM010000242.1 GCA_023145595.1 Flavobacteriaceae bacterium
AAAACAATTGGGTAGTTGAAGATTTCAACACTCTCTGCTTCAACTGTTTTTGGCTGAGTTTCTATTTTAGTTTTAATAGTGTTATTGCAAAACTCAATAAGATTAGGTAGCGCAGTCGGATTTGAATACCAATCTCCACCACCATCATATTTAAGTATTGCAATTTCTTGAGCAAAACTCAAAGGAGAAAAAACACAGATAAAAATGAGAGTTAAATATTTCTGCATATTATTTTTCATTAAAAAAGACCAAACTATGAACTGAAACTAATGCCGCAGTTTCTGTACGTAATCGGCTTTCACCCAAAGAAACTGCTTTGTATTTCTGATTTAGAGCCAATGCTATTTCCTTTGTTGAAAAATCACCTTCTGGACCAATGAGTATTGTTAATTTCTGGTTAACATATAGTTGGCTTTTTAAAGATTCTTTTTTAAATTCTTCACAATGCGCAATAAATAAATCTCCTTCATGTTCGTTTTGAATAAATTTAGAAAACGGAATTGCATCGTTTAGTTTTGGTAAATGATGCTTTAATGATTGTTTCATTGAAGAAACTACAACTTTTTCAAGACGCTCTTTTTTTATTATTTTCCGTTCAGAATGATCACAAATTATCGGAGTTATTTCATCAATTCCTAGTTCTGTAGCTTTCTCTAAAAACCATTCAAGTCGGTCATTGTTTTTAGTAGGGGCAATGGCAACGTGTAAATAATAACTCCAAGGTTTTGTTTTTTCTTTTTTGGAAATAATATTTACCAAACATTTTTTATCACTCGCAATTTCTATTTGAACTTGGAATAAAATACCTTTTCCATTGGTTATATGTAAAATATCACCTTCGGTTTTACGTAAGACTTTTACAATATGACGACTCTCAATTTTATCGAATGTAAATTGATTTGTAGAAAGATTTATATGTGGGCTGTAAAATAATTGCATCAATCAATAGGCATGCTATAGGTGCTTCTTTTTTTATGATTTACAGGTTGGAAATCAGTCCATAATTGATTGATTGCAAGGTTGTCTTCAAGTTCAGGAGTTCGTAATAAGGTCTTAATGCCTTTTGTTTTGTAGGTGTTAAAATACGATTCAAAGATAATAGAAACGACTCCTTTTCCTTTGTACTCTGGTGCAATTCCGATCAGGTAAAAAATTGCCGTATCATTGGTTTTACGCGATTTTAACATATGGTAAAGTCCGAATGGAAATAGTTTGCCATTTGCTTTTTGAAGAGCATTTGAGAAAGATGGTAATGTAATTGCAAAGGCAACCAATTTTCCGTCTTTGTCAGCAACAAATTTGATGTATTCTGGATCAATTAATTTGATGTATTTTTTTTTCAGAAAGGCTTTTTCATCTTCAGAAACCGGAACAAAGGATGATAGTTCGGCATAACTTTTATTGAAGAGGTCAAACATCTCATCAGAATAAGGCATAATATCACTCGATTTTGTAAATTCCAATAGGTGTAAATTCAATCTAGATTGAATTATTTTAGAAATACGCTTGAATTTATGCGGAATGATATTCTTAAAATCCATTGCATGTTCCAAATATCCTTTTGCTTTTTTTAAGCCTAAGGCTTCAAGATGTTCTACATAATATGGATGATTGTACCACGTAATCATGGTTCCTAAAGAATCATAGCCATCGGTTAAAACTCCGACTTTATCTAAATTTGAAAACCCGACAGGACCTTCAATAAATTCAAGGTTATTGGCTCTTCCTATTTCTTTAACTTTGTTTATAAGAGCTTCAGAAACGGCAAGGTCATCGATAATATCGAACCAACCAAAGCGCATTTTTTTAACCTTCTGCTCATTGATTTCTGTCCAATTAATAATTGCAGCAACGCGACCTACAATTTTGTTATCCCGATATGCTAATAGGAATTGTGCGGTAGCATGTTTAAAAACTGGGTTAATTTTTGTATTGAAATTGACTAACTCATCATTGATAATAGGTGGAACCCAATATGCATTTTCTTTATATAAACTAAATGGGAATTTTACAAAGGCACGCATTTCTTTTTTAGATTTAGCCTCTTTTAGTATGATCATTTTTTCTTCCTTTTGAAAATGTTAAATATTTTCCATTTGTCACCTGACTTCACTTCTTCTTCTTCTTCTTCTTCTTCTTCTATTTTTATTTCTTTTACCTTTCTGTTTCTTCCTTCTCCTTCTCCTTCTTCTTCTCCTTCTACTCCTTCTCCTTCTTCTTCTATTTTTTCTATTTTTTCTACTTTTACTTCTATTAACTCATCTTTATGATTATCCCATCTCCAAGCAACTCCAACACCTGTAATAAATCCAGGATTTACTTGATCTAAATAAGCTCTTGCAGAAAAATCAAATTGCAAATTTCTAGAAAATAAATATGCTAATCCCGTCCCGACTTGAGGGTTGAGGGAAGAAGATGAAAGATCGCCTTGATTTTCAATAAAAACAGACAGTGATTCATTGATGGAATAGGTGGCAGTAATAATGTATGTATAAGCAGAGTTGTTATTATTAATATTGTATGCACCAATATTTGAGAGGATAATTAATCGCTTGCTTAAATTATTTTGTAAAAGGAGGGCAACTCTAGGGGTCATATCACTTTCTTGATAATCGGTATTCACCCAATTTGTGTTAACACCTATATAGATTCCAATAGAAGGAATCCATCGGTTTTTATCATATCGTGTGCGTTTTTTCCAACTTCTAATTTCTTTGGAGTGGTTTATATAATCTCGTTGATAGATAAGATATTTAAAACCAAAATTCAGTTGACTTACACCACTTATTTGTGTGCTAGATTTAAATGTATTATTAAATTGAAAATCATTGTATTGGTAAACAATTTGGCCGTTAATTTCAAATCGTTCATTAAATACGCCACACCTTGTAAATAAACTAGCTCCCCTCGGATTTATTGTAGAAAATAATTCTTCTGACCCCGTATTCCCATAAAACAACCCTGATTCAAATTGAAGAACACCGGTGCCAACAGAATAAGGACTCTCAGAGTTCCCTGGTCTTTTGGAATTGATAATATCGGTGTATTGTGCATTAATGTATTGATTACAACCAAGTAGTATTAAAAAAAACCAAATTTTTTTCATGCGTTTATATTATTACTTTTTAAAATCACCCTTAATAAGCAGTAGTAAGTTCACTATTAATAATTTTTGTTTTATAAAAAACTCCCTTTTTATAAATAAGAGGTTAATAGATGCCAAATATAAGATTTTATCAGAGTAAACGTTTTAAGTTGTACTCAAATTGTTATTTTTGGGGTAAATTTTAAAAGAATTATGCAGGAAGCATCAGTGCAAGGGTTTGTAAGAACGATTTTTATCATAGTAGTGATTTATTATGTGCTAAAAGTTATTGGGAGATTTGTTGCACCTATGATTATAAAAAAAGCAGCCAGTAAGTTTGAGGAACGTGTTAAAAATCAGCAACAGTCGGCAGAACCAAAAGAAAAAGTAGGTGAAACAACGATTGATAAAAAACCAAACGCCTCAAAAACTTCGAACGACAGTGTAGGAGAGTATGTAGATTTTGAAGAGGTTGATGAGTAATAATTAATTACGAATTACGAATTCCAAAATTCCAAATAGAAAGAAGAACCAATTAACAGTAGAATCCATTATTTAAGGATAAGACCAAATGCAAATAAAAAAAGTAATTCCATATATCATTGCAATTTTAATTTTTACAATTGTATCACTAACATACTTTTCTCCAGTTTTAGAAGGTAAAAAAATTAAACAAAGCGATATCACCCAATTTATAGGATCTTCTAAAGAAATTGTTGATTTTAGAAAGCAACATGGAGAAGAACCCTATTGGACCAACACCTCTTTTGGAGGAATGCCATCTTATGCGGTGAGTACCTATTATCCGAATAATTTCATAAAAAAAATTGACAGCGTTTTACGATTTTTGCCAAGACCAGCAGATTACCTGTTTTTATATTTCTTCGGTTTTTTTATTCTGTTAACGGTTTTAAAAGTTGATTGGAAATTGGCAATATTTGGAGCCTTAGGGTTTGGACTTTCCACGTATCTTATCATTATTTTAGGAGTTGGGCACAATGCAAAAGCGCACGCAATTGCTTATATGCCTTTAGTGTTGTCGGGGATATTGTTGGTGTTTCAAAAAAAACAGTTACTCGGGTTTATAGTAACCGCTGTGGCAATGTCACTTGAATTGGCGGCAAGCCATATTCAAATGACCTATTACTTAATGTTTATAGTGCTTATTTTCGGAATTGTGCAACTAATAGAATCTGTCAAGAAAAATGAATTAAAAATCTTTGCAAAGAGTATTAGTATTCTAATTGCTGCTGTAGTTATTGCTATTGGCACCAATGCGACTAGTTTATTAGCAACAAAAGAATATGCCAAACATAGTACTCGAAGTCAGAGTGAATTAACCATTACTCCAGACGGTTCAGAAAAAGCGGTTACCTCTGGATTATCATCCGATTATATCACTGAATACAGTTACGGGAAACTAGAAACTTTTAATTTGTTTATTCCACGTTTTATGGGTGGTACAACCCATGAACCGGTAGAGAATAGTGAGTTGCTCTCCTTTCTTCAAGATGCTATAAAAAAAGGCTTAGATGTTGGTGATGCTCAATATTTAATGCAGATTTCTTCAATGTATTGGGGAGACCAACCTATTGTTGCGGCTCCAGCCTATATTGGTTCTATTTTTATTTTCTTATTTGTGTTGGCGCTTTTTGTAGTGAAAGGAAAATATAAATATTGGTTACTCGCAGCAACTATATTTTCAATTTTGATGAGTTGGGGTAAAAACAATGCATTGCTCACCGATTTCTTTATCAACTATGTTCCGTTGTATAACAAGTTTAGAGCAGTTTCCTCCATCCAAGTAATTGCTGAATTGTGTATTCCACTATTGGCTGTTTTAGGACTGAAGGAACTTGTTTTTGGAGAAATTACAAAAGAGAAATCTTTAAAAGCTTTGAAAAACACCACCATGATTGTAGGTGGATTTGCCTTGTTGTTTGTCTTATTAGGAACCAACCTTTTTGATTTTGTTACTCCGATTGATGAACAAATAGATGAACAGATTTCAGGCTATTTAGATGCTATTGTCGCAGATAGACAAACGTTGTTTTTTAATGATAGTCTTCGTTCTTTTGTTTTTGTAATGGCAGCAGCAGGATTACTTTGGGCTTATTTAAAAGGTCAAATAAAGCAAATCATTTTGGTAGGGTCTTTAACAGTTTTGGTTTTAATCGATTTGGTAAATGTTGATAAAGGTTATGTAAATGACGATTATTTTACTTCGGCTAGAAAAGTATCTCGGCCATTTACAGCATCGAAAGTCGATAAGCAAATCCTTAAAGATAAAAGCCATTATCGAGTTGCCAATTTCAATAGTAATTTGATGGCAGACGGACGTACTTCTTATTTTCATAAGTCGATTGGTGGTTACCATGCTGCAAAATTAGGACGATACCAAGAGTTATACGATTTTCATATTTCGAAAAGTAATTTGCAAGTGCTGAACATGTTAAATGTTAAGTACGTGATTGGTGCAAACGATAAAGGTGAAGAAGTTGTGGATCTAAACGCCAATGCAAACGGCAATGCTTGGTTTATTCAGAATGTAAAATTTGTAAATTCTGCGGATGAAGAAATAAAAGTATTGGACAGTTTAAATACTAAAACGGCTGTTGTTGTAAGTTCTAGCTTTGCTTCAGAAATAAAGAATAAATATCAACAGGATAGTACGGCAACTATTTCTTTAACCCATTATCAGGCAAATGAATTGAAATATGAAAGTTCATCAAACGAGAATCAGTTTGCAGTGTTTTCAGAAATTTATTATAAAGAGGGGTGGAATGCATATGTAGATGGAGAATCAGCTAAAATATACCAAGTAGATTACGTATTAAGAGGGTTGGAAATTCCTGCAGGAAAACATAGCATAGAATTTAAGTTTGAGCCAACAGTGATTAAAAAGGGAAATACCATTACATTACTATCGTATGCATTTTTGTTATTAATTCCGATTGGTTGGTTTTTAATTGATAGAAGAAAAAAGAAGGATGAGCCATCATAACAAAGGCTACGCACACTATAGCGTTTTTTATAAGAAGTCGTTAAAAATCACAAAATAGATGTAGTTACGGATTTTGAAAGATTAGAACAATTTTGAAAAGATACACACCACGATATTACGGGTTTTACGCAGAAAAAAAGAAAACATCATGAGAATTGGAATGATTTTAGACAAAACGTTTCCGCCCGACCCTAGGGTAGAAAACGAAGCAGTCGCATTAATCAATTCTGGCCATCAGGTTTTTCTGTTTAGTTTGACGTATGATAAAAATGAAGAGAGTTCTATCATAAATAAAATTGAAGTCAAGCGATATAAATCCAATAAGTTGGAGTACAAATTATCAGCCTTGGCTTATACTTTTCCTTTTTACAAATGGTTGATGCAATCTAAAATCAACCATTTTTTAGTCGAAAATAAAATAGAGGCAATTCATATTCACGATATAAGAATTGCAGAAGCCACTTTTAAAGCGAATAAAAAATTGAATCTGCCAGTTGTTTTGGATTTGCATGATAATATGCCGGAAATCATAAAATTGTATCCGCATCTTCAAAAGTTCCCAGGAAAACAACTCATTTCTCCTTTAAGGTGGAAACAGAAAGAAGAAGAATTTATTCAAAAGGCAGATAAGATAATTACGGTTTCGCAAGAATTTGTGAACGAGGTTGTGGAGCGAACAAATATCAAAAAAGATAAAATAGTTTTGGTTCCTAATACGGTTCAGAAATCATTTTATGAAGATGCAACCATAAATAAATCAATAGTAGAAAAATACAAAGATGATTTTGTAATTTTATATTTGGGAGATACCGGATTGCGTAGAGGTTTGCAAACTGCCATTGAAGCGGTTTCATTATTGAAGTTTAAGATACCAACGATTAAATTGGTGATTGTTGGGAAAAACACCACCGACTCAATTTTGAAAAAACAAGTAATCGATTTAGGAATTGAAAGTTTTGTTGATTTTGAAGGTTGGCAAAATGTTGAATTATTTCCTTCGTATATTGTAGCAAGTTCGGTTTGTATATCGCCTTTACATAGAAACATTCAACATGATGTTGCCTATGCGAATAAATTGTTTCAATATATGAGTTTTTCGAAACCTGTTTTGGTAAGTGACGCAACTGCTCAGAAAAATTTGATTGAAAAAACAAATTCAGGTTTGGTTCATGAAGAACGAAATTCTGAGGAGTTTGCTACAAAAATATTGGAATTATATACAGATTTGGGATTAAGAAATGAGTTGGGTGTCAACGGGAAATATTTTATTGAAAATGAATTTTGTTGGGAGAAAACATCAAAAAAGTTAATTGAACTCTACGATAATTTAGAAAATTGAAGGTTTTAATAATTACATATTATTGGCCGCCTGCAGGTGGAAGCGGAGTTCAGCGTTGGTTGAAGTTTGTAAAGTATTTTCGAAATTTCGGGATTGAGCCAGTTATTTATACTGTTGAAAATCCGAATTATGCGTTGGAAGATGAAAGTTTGTTAAAAGACATTCCTGATGGAATTGAAGTTTTAAGGCAACCGATTTGGGAACCAAATAATTTAATGGGGAACAAAAAGCAAACAAGTGCTGGTTTTTTGAATTCAAGCCCGAGTTTAGTCGGAAAAGTTTTGCAATACATTCGCGCGAATTATTTTATTCCTGATGCTCGTAAATACTGGATAAAACCTTCCGTTGAATTTCTTTCAGAATATTTAGAGAAAAACCAAATTGATGTGGTGATTTCTACAGGCCCACCACACAGTATGCACTTAATAGGATTGGGCCTTAAAAAGAAATTGGGCATTAAATGGATATCCGACTTTAGAGATCCATGGACAGAGATTGATTATTTCCATCAGTTACCATTAACCGAAAAATCAATTAAGAAGCATCAAAAATTGGAACAGGAAGTTCTTGAAAATTCCGATTCGGTAATTGTTGTTGGAGAAACCATGAAACAGAATTTTTCAACATTCAATTCAAACATTCATGTGATTACAAATGGTTATGACACTGAACTTAAAACAGAAAGTGTTGAACTCGATAAAAAGTTTAGTTTAACTCATATTGGTTTGATGAATGAAGATCGAAATCCGAGTGTGTTATGGAAAGTATTGTCTGAAATAGCAGTTTCCAATAAAAATTTCTCAAGTGATTTAGAAATAAAGTTGATAGGGAAAGTATCCAAAGTGTGTCTAGATGAATTGGATAACAATAATTTAGGTAAAAATCTAAATTTAATAGATTACTTGGCTCATAATGAGGTGCAATTGCACCAAAGATCTGCACAGGTGTTATTGCTTGCCATTAATGATGTGCCGAGTGCAAAGGGAATTATAACAGGTAAAATATTTGAATATTTGGTTGCCAAACGTCCGATATTGGCTATTGGACCTGTAGATGGAGATTTGGCACAAATCTTAAACGACACAGATTCTGGAGTTATCATTGATTTTAAAAATGCGGTTTCGCTAAAATCAACTATTTTAGAACTTTATAAAAAGTATAAAAATGAATCATTAAAAGTAAATTCAAAAAACATAGAACAGTTTCATAGAAAAAACTTAACCGAAAAATTGAGTAAACTAATTAAAGCCATTTAATGAAAAAAATAGTAACCATTTTAGGGGCAAGACCACAATTTGTAAAAGCGGCAGTTTTGAGTCGAGTGATTTCAAATCACAACGATTTGGAGGAGGTAATTGTACATACTGGTCAGCATTACGATGCTAATATGAGTGACGTTTTCTTTGAAGAAATGGAGATTCCGAGCCCTAAATACAATTTAGAGATTCACGGTTTAGGACATGGTGCTATGACGGGGCAAATGATGGAGAAAATAGAGGCTGTTTTAAATTTAGAAAAACCGGATTCTGTTGTGGTTTTTGGAGATACTAATTCGACCATAGCAGGTGCTTTAACAGCGAAGAAATTACATATAAAAGTCATACATATTGAGGCTGGGTTGCGTTCGTTTAATATGGAAATGCCAGAAGAAATCAATCGTATTTTAACCGATCGAATTTCAGATTTATTGTTATGCCCAACGGATACGGCAATACATAATTTGCGAGACGAGGGTTTTGATAATTTACCAATTACTGTTGTGAAATCGGGAGATATAATGAAGGATGCAGTTAACTTTTATAGCAAAACTTCTGCGGAAAAATCCTCAATTATTTCTGATTTGAATTTAACTTCGAATAATTTTGTTTTAGCAACCATTCACCGCCAAGAAAACACCGATAATCTGTCAAAATTAAAGTCGATTTTTGAAGGGTTAGAGTCTATTTCAAAAAGAAAAAAAGTAGTGATGCCATTGCATCCTCGGACTAAAAAAATATTAGAGAGCCATAATTTGAGGTATGATATTGCTTTTATAGATCCAATAGGGTATTTTGATATGCTCGAATTATTAAAGCATTGTAATTTGGTAATTACAGATAGTGGTGGATTGCAAAAAGAGGCTTTTTTTAATAAAAAGCATTGTATTATTGCTCGTGAAGAAACGGAGTGGATTGAATTGGTAACAAATGGATTTGCAAAAATAATTGGTTCAGATTCTGCTGAAATGAAATTGACATTTGAAATGTTTCAAAACTCAAAAATTGACTTTTCGATGAACTTGTATGGAGATAAGGTGGGAGAAAATATCTATTCAGAAATAACAAAACTTTTAAATTAATCACCTTGGGAATTGTCTTAAAACAATCATTTAGAAATACGCTAATTCTTATTGTAGGATTTGCTGTTGGTGGTGTAAATGCATTGTTTTTATACACTAAGTTTTTGGAGGGTGAGTATTATGGATTAATTATTTTCTTGTTATCGTCATCGGTGTTGATTTTACCATTAGTAGTATATGGAATGCAGCATGCCGTAGTTAAATATTTTTCTTCTTACAACTCTAAATCAGAAAGAGACAGTTTGCTTTCATGGTCTGTAATTGCGCCTATTTTTATAATTATTCCAATCGGATTTATAGGAACCGTTTTTTACGAAGCCATATCAACAGCACTTTCTTTAAAAAACGAATTGATAAAAGAGTACGCCTATTTAATCTTTCTAGTGGCTGTTTTTATGGGCTATTTCGAAGTGTTTTATGCTTGGACAAAAGTGCAGATGGATTCTGTATTTGGAAATTTTATCAAAGAAGTTTTTGCTAGGGTAGGAGTCACAATTTTACTATTTAGTGTTTATTATAAGTGGATAGATACAAATCAATTTATCTATGGTGTAGTGATCATTTACTTTCTTAGAATGTTACTTATGAAGATCTACGCACTCTCGATTTACATGCCTAAATTCACATTAAAAATCCCACATAACTTTAAAGAAGTGTTACATTATTCGATGTATTTAATTTTGGCAGGATCAGCTGGTTCAATTCTATTAGAAATTGATAAATTTATGATTCCGCAAGTCGAAAAACTAGCAGAATTGGCCTATTATTCTGTGGGTGTTTTTATAGCATCTACTATTGGTATTCCGAATAGAGCAATGCAGCAAATTACGAATCCGATTACTGCAAAAGATTTGAATAGCAATGATATGGAGGCGGTTGAAAAACTGTATAAACAAAGTTCAATTAATTTATTATTGATTGGTGGTTTGTTGTTTTTGCTGATTAATTTGAATATCAGCGATATGTATTTAATAATAAACGAGCCAAATTATTCTGTGGCTGTTTGGGTAGTATTAATGATTTCTATTTCTGAATTATATAAATTAGCTTTGGGAACCAACGGTGCTATTTTAACAAACTCTAAATACTACAAAATATTCTTTTATTTCTCCTTGGCAATGGCAGGAACTGTCATTGTTTTGAATCATTATTTGATTGAACTTTTAGGAATTAATGGAGCCGCATTGGCAACTTTAATTACCATATTAATATTCAACACCATCAAAGTGTTTTATATAAAATCAAAGTTGAATATGCAGCCTTTTACAAAGAAAACGATTGCTGTTTTAGGGATTATTGTGCTGTTATTTGGCCTCTTTTATTTTGTGGAATTGCCTTTTAATCCGTGGATAAATATTATTGTAAAAAGCGGAATTATTACGGTTGTTTTTACAGTAACAATCTATTTTTCAAAAATATCAACAGAAGTAAATGAGTTGATTGAAACGTACTTGTTGAAAAAATAACGACCTGTTTTCTTAAATATCGTAATCGTCAATATTTTCAAAATTGTTCATATCATCGAAAGCATCGTTAAGACCATCATTTTCTTGATCGAATTCATCCAAAGAAAATTCTGCGGTAAATTCCTTTTCAGGTGCGGCTTCTGGAGCATCACCAAAAGAAAAAACGATTTTTGGAAGGGTTTCTTCTGTAGTGTCTTTAATTTCAGAAACTTCAATAAAGAATGTCCACATTGCCATAAAATCATAAACATAAATGAGTTTATCGCCTTCTTTAATTAAAGTGTCTTTAAGGATGAAATTTTGCATTGAAGTTGAATCTCCATCCTCAGACATGTCAAATAGTGGAATTTCTTCACCTTGATTCCAATCTTGATCTGTACGGTAAAAAGAAGCCATTTCTTGTCCGTTAAAACCAAAGGCATTAGCTATAGAGGCATGCAGTGTTTCTAAATTATTAGAGCCGTCAATTAAAACATCTCTAATCACATCTTTTTTTACATCGAGTATGGCTCTTATCTTGTAAATCATTCATTGAAATTATAGTGCAAAAATACTGTTTAAAGTTTGAAAGTAGTATTTTTACAAGCAAATAATTTGATTTTATGGACGCGCAAAAAACCTTAATTTTTTTAAATGAGCATATCGTTAAAGGAACTTTAATGGAGACATTAGATATAAAATATGTTGAGGTTGGAGTAGATTATGTAGTGGCAGAAATGCCGGTGAATTCACGAGTTCATCAACCTGCAGGATTATTACATGGTGGCGCAACTGCTGCTTTGGCAGAAAGTACAGGGTCGGCAGCATCTCATTTATTTGTAGATATAGAGAAGTATGAAGTGAGAGGTTTAGAAATTACGGCAAATCATGTAAGAAGTGTGAAAAGTGGAGTTGTGCGAGCCACTGCACGTCCTATCCATAGAGGGAAAACAACACATTTATGGGAAATAAAAGTAACGGATGAAGAAGGTCAGTTAATCTCGATTTGTAAATTAACCGCAATTTTGATTCCTAAAAAAAAATAATGAATGCCTCGTTTTGTTAGGGAAGGGGTTTATTGTTAAAAGTGATTGAAGAGTGAAAAAATTAAGAGATACTATTTTAAAAGCACTACAAAATGATTTTCCTTTTGTAGTGTATAGGAAGCCAAGTACCACTAAAATATTAGGTGTGTTTCAAAGGTGCGCTACCTCAGAAGTTGTTGAAGAACTGGATGAGGAAGGGTTTTTATTTGCGCCTTTTGATGATTCTGGTGAATCGTTTATAATTCCTTTTAAAAATGCTAATAAAATAAATTTCGAACAAGTTTCTATAGAAATAAATACTTCCAATCCCGAAACTCCATCAGATGAAAATAAAAAACAACATATATCTTTAGTTGAGTCGGGAATAGATTTTATTAAAAAATCAAAAGTTGAAAAGGTTGTTTTGTCTCGTAAAGAAGAAGTGAATATTCATGATTTTAACGAGGTGTCAACTTTTATGAAATTGTGTAATTGCTACCCGAATGCTTTTGTTTATTTATGGAATCACCCAAAAACAGGTATGTGGATGGGAGCATCACCAGAACGTTTGTTGTCAATAGATGATCGTAAATTTAAAGTAATGGCATTGGCTTCTACTCAAGAATATAAAGGAGATTTAGAAGTGAATTGGGGAGCAAAGGAGAAAGAAGAACATCAATATGTGGTAGATTATATTGCTGCTAAGATTCAAAACTTTGATCTTTCCATTTCGGAAACATATACGGTTAAGGCAGGAGATTTATTGCATTTACGGGCAGATATTTCTGGAGTTATTCCGTTTGGAGTTAAGTCAAAAGAAACATTGATAAAAGTATTACACCCAACGCCTGCAATCTGCGGATTGCCAAAAGAAGAGTCAAAACTATTTATTTTAGAAAACGAAAATTACAATCGAGAATACTACACAGGTTATTTAGGAGAATTGAAAAAGGATTCAACTGATTTATTCGTAAATTTAAGATGTATGAAAGTTGATTTGAAAAATAAAAAAGTCAATATTTACGTGGGTGGCGGAATTACAAAAGATTCAAATTCAGAAAAAGAGTGGTTAGAGACGGTTGCAAAAACAGGGGTGATGAAAAAGGTGCTTTAATCCCAATTTAAAATTCATTTCTTTACGTACCTTTGTGCCAGATTAAAACTTCTGAATGCCACAATTTCCCAAAAATGAATTAGCCCAACTAGTAATTGCCTCATGCGTGGCAAATACTGTAGATCAGGTGGTTATTTCTCCTGGGTCTAGAAATGCTCCTTTAACTATTGGCTTTGCCAATCATCCAGATATAAAAGCGTATAGTATTGTAGATGAGAGGAGTGCGGCTTTTTTTGCTTTAGGTATCGCACAGCAAACTCAAAAACCGGTTGCTGTTGTTTGTACTTCGGGTTCTGCATTGTTAAATTATTATCCGGCGATTTCAGAAGCGTTTTATAGTCATATTCCGTTGATAGTTATTTCGGCAGATCGCCCAAAAAACATGATAGATATTGGTGATGGTCAAACCATACGTCAAGAAAATGTATTTGGAAATCATATCTTGAGTTCTGTAAATTTGGGAATTGATTCAAAAGAAAATCAAAATAAATTAAAAGAGGCTTTTAAAAAATCAATTCAACAAAGAGGACCGATTCATATTAATGTTCCTTTTGACGAGCCATTGTATGAAGTGGTTGATGCGATGATGAAAATTGAGCCGTCAGAAATTGAAAATATAGATATTCCTTTAGATGTAGATGAATTACAAAAATTTGCAAATATCTGGAATGCTTCTTCTAAAAAGATGGTATTGCTTGGGACATCTTTTCCAGATGAATTATTACAAGTACAATTAAATAAAATTATTAAAGACGATTCGGTAATTGTATTGACAGAATCGACTTCAAATGTACACCATGTAAACTTTATTAACGGAATTGACAAAATAATTTTTACGTTGGATGATGAAGCACTGGCAGAATTAAAACCTGAAATTTTATTAACGTTTGGTGGAATGATTGTTTCTAAAAAAGTGAAGCAGTTTTTACGGAAATATCAGCCTAAGCACCATTGGCATGTTGATTTACATAGAGCCTTTGATACATTTTTCTGTTTGTCGAATCATTTTAAAGTTTCGCCACAATTGTTCTTTAGTCAGTTTTTCTTTTTAACAGAAGATAGAGAAAGTGATTATCAAAGTAAATGGTTAAACATTAAAAAAGCAAGGACTAATGCTCATCAAAAGTTTTTGGATGCGTGTGATTATTCTGATTTAACGGTGTTTGAATCAGTGTTAAATTCTGTTCCAGATCATTCGCAATTGCAATTAAGTAATAGTTCTATTATTAGATATTCTCAGTTGTTTGATTTGAATCCGACTCTAAAAGTTTTTTGCAATAGAGGAACAAGCGGAATTGATGGTAGCACAAGCACTGCTATAGGAGCAGCATCAATTTCAGGAAATAAAACGGTTTTTATTACAGGTGATATTAGTTTCTTTTATGATAGTAATGCACTTTGGAATCAGCATATAAAATCTGATTTTAGAATCATTATTATCAATAATAATGGAGGTGGAATTTTTAAGTTTATTCCAGGACCAAAGGAAACCAATGCATTGTCTTATTTTGAAACTCCGCATGGTTTAACAGCAAAGCATTTGGCAAAAATGTATGGGCTTGAATATATAAATGCAAGTAATATAGAAGAGGTTGAGATTACTTTGAAAAATTTCTATCAAGATTCTGAAAAACCAAAAATATTGGAAATATTTACGTCAAGTAGTCAAAATGATTTAATTTTAAAATCATATTTTAAAACATTAAAATAATATAGTATGAGTTACAAAGTAGGAGATAAGGTTGATTTAGTAATTGGGAGACTATCTCGATTGGGATTTACAGTTTTAATAGATAAGGATGTAGAAGGGCTGCTTTACAAAAATGAACTTTATGTAAAACTTGCCGAGGGTGATGAAAAAGTAGGTTTTATTAAAAAAATTCGTGAGGATGGAGGAATTGATGTGAGTTTGCAGCCTATAGGTTTCAAAAAAACCTTGGTTAAAAATGAAATCAAACTTTTGGACGAACTTAAAAAGAAGGAAGGCTTTATAGCATTACACGATAAAAGCAGTCCAGATGATATAAAACATCAAATGAACATGAGTAAAAAAGCATTTAAAAGTGCTATTGGCGGCTTGTATCGTTTAAAATTAATCACTTTAGAGGATGACGGAATCCACTTAGTTGAATATTAGTAAAACCTTATCTAAAAGACTAAAATATGTGTTTAAAATAACAAGTTGCTCCGAAGGTAATATTAAAATTATTAATATTCACCTTCTTCCCATTCGTATTCTTCTTTTTTCACTTCTCCTTCTTTTACTTCTTTTGTGTTCACTTTATTAAGAACACGCTCTATGTTTTTGTAAAAACTCTCTGCGGCAGCGGGGTCTCCTTCAATTTTCATATATCCTGATTTAAAAGCATCAAGAGATTCTTTGTATTTATCTCTATATTCAAAATCTAATCCGGTATAATAATCACCCAAAGGAGACTCTGGATACAATTCAAAAATCATTTCTCCAAACTCTCTTAAATGCTTTCCATTTTCCTGGTCTATAATAATAGGCTCAATGGCGTAAATATCACGTTCTCTAATTTTTAAATTACTTCCAAAAAAGTGTTCAATGTTAACATATTTATTCTTTAAATAAGCAATGGCATCTAGGGGTGATAAATCTTTAACATGTGTTTCAAATTCTTCTTTTGTTATGGCAGAGAAGATGTCAAAGATAAAAGAAAAGGCACTCGGCATTGATTGTGAAATAGATGCGGTTAATGAACTTTCGTTAAATTCATCATATTTATAGTTAAATTTAGTGTTTGATTTTTCTGATAGCACTTCATTAACAAGTTTAATTTGTGTTTGTTTAGACTTGGAATGATAATCCCCAGAACTCATATAGAAGTGATAGTTAAACATTTTAACTTTATTTATACTGTTTCCAAGAATCCCTGCCATATTTGGTGCGAAATACGGGTTTATAATGATAAAAGCATCAAACCCAGGTTCTTCTTCTATAAATAAATAACTGGCAAAATTGGCAGTTAGGGTATTTCCAACTATTGTTTTAAACGGAGATATTCTATAGTTACTACTTAAGTAATTAAGCAACTCTCCTCTTATAAATCGGTAAAAGGATTCACTTCTCCCAGAAGGGTAACTCGTATCTTCGTTATAACCGCAATCTACATAGCGCCTATCTCCACCTTGACTAATCCCAATTACAATTTGTTCAGGTGCTTTTTCTTTTTGCGAAAATAAAACGGAGTTCCCTACATAGAGGTCAAATAAATAATCTGCATCTAAAACAATAGCGACAGGGTAAGGTTTTGTTTCATTTTCGTGGTAGGAGGGGGGTAAATAAACCCGAATTTCTCGAACTTCATCTAATTCATAAGAATGAATTTTTTCTTTATAGGTTGATTGCGAAAACATTGAAATTACTAAGAAGAGGTTTAATGTGAAAAATATTTTTTTCATGTTTCTTTATTTTATATGTTGATATTTTCTTTTAAAATCCAAAGCCCATTCCAAACCGAATATAAGCACCTTCATTTGAGTTAAAAATGTAAAAATTTAAATTAATCAATTTGGCTCCAACCGCCCAAAATCCAACACCATAAGATGTTTTCCAATCGGTTGATTCTTCGCTGTTTAGCCAAACTCTACCGTAGTCAAAACCTGCTAACATTCCTAATTCTAAGGGAAGTAAAGGGGTTTTTATACGGTCAAACTTGTATCGAATATCGGTATTTTGATAATAAGAACGGTTTCCGGTAAATCGCTGATTTCGGAACCCTCTTAACCCATCTTTTCCTCCAATACTCGCCGCATTATAGAATTGAAAATGATCACCAATTATTATATTTCCTTTAAATTTTGTTGCTAAAACAACTTTTCCTTCAGGAGTTAATTTATGGTTAAAACTCAATTCGGGCCTAATATACGCATTATGTTCGGCTTTTATTCCTAAATTAGTTTTCCATCCAGTTTCTACGGCAAATTTCATCCCCATGGTTTGTAGAGCTTTGTTATCGTAGTTCTCATATTTGTAAATAGCATTTACACCTACAAAGTCTTGACGTTCATCAGAAACATCAGGGATGTTTTCTATAAAGCGCCCAGTAGTTTTTTCTACTTCGGCAGTTTGAAATAGCGCTCCAAGTTTTAATATACTTCCCATGCGACCTGTCCATTTAAGCGATGGGTTGGCAGTAAACGAGGCTGTTTTTACTCTGTAGTATTCTTTTCCCAGAGCATCATCATCATTGATCGTTTCATTTCCCCATCCAAAAAAGTTGACGCTGTAGTTAGTACTTGTAAATTGGCTAAATAAATTAAAATTCCAATTATGAATGATGTTTCCAATTTCCATGTCAAATTTCACGTCATACCCGCTCGTTGCAAAATAATAATTGAAGTCAACGTTATACAGTTGGGTGTATGGATTTCCGTTAAATCCATATTTGTAAAAACTATTTTTCACACCAATTCTAAACCCGTCATCAGGATTGGCCCCCATTTTTGGTATAATTATATTTCGTTCGCTTTTTAAGCGTTTGTAATCATATGTGTTTATTGAATAGTCATCTAGACGATACACTGTTCCTTTGTCTGTGGTAAAGGTGTTTTTTTTCGAGTTGAAATCATAGATTATCACCTTTTTTCCGCTCTCTATATTATAGGTGTCATTGTTTTGACCGCCAATAATTCGCAGTCTGATAACATTTGTATCTTCTCCATTAACATTAAAAATATCTTTATCACGCAGTCCATACATCCAAATTTCTTTGGTCATACCTTTGAGATATGTTTTTTCAAATATTTTAGAATCTTTTGAGCCTTCTTTAATATTGAATATTTTTATTGTAGTGTCACCATTGGCAAGTCTATTAACATCAAAAACATTGTCTTCGTCCGTGCCCTTTATAACAGCATTTTTATGGAGTTCTTCATAATATTTTTTGGCTACTTTTTGCAAATTTGAGATGCGTTCCAAAAATATCTTCTTAATTTTTTTGGTGGTTTCTCCTTGTACTTCATAAGGCATTTGCTTAAAAGCAGAATCTATAATTTCGGGAGTCAAATGTTCTTGTAGAAATTTTGCCTGGGTAAGCCAATCGTCTATAGTAGATTCAGAGGTTAGGGAGATATCTAAAGGGAAGGCTTCTATATTAAACCATTTAACACTTTTCATTTTTGGCTTGTATTCTTGCATTAATTTAAACTCTCTTACTAGGGCAGTAACAGTTTTTAAAGCAAACCCATCAGAAGTTGAAAATGCTTTATCTCGGCCTCTTGGAATTGGTCTGTAAATGGTCTTTTCATCTTTTTTAGTTACTGTCCAGCACCATTGATCTTCATATCGATTCCAATCTCCGATTGCCATATCAAACAAACGAGCTCTAATATACATGGTCTCATCTAACACATGTTTGTCAGATTTTTTCAAATTATGAAGTAAATCTTGGGTGTTAATGATTTTGTTTGAATATCCAAAACGCTCAACATTTTCATGACCAAAAAAAACTAGTTCTTCAATCATGTATAATTCGTCACCGAATGCTTTATTGTACTTTCCAAGTCTATTTTGTTTAGGTACATAGAATAATTTGGGATTGGTATGGTATAAACCAACCGCATCAGAAAGTATTGCATTTGTAAAAGAGGCGTAAGGGTGGGCAATTGTGTAAATATCCAGAAGCAATTCCTCTGTATAGGTGTCAATAAATTGCTCATCGATATATTGATCTTTAAAAGCAACTTCTTGAAAATATTGAGCAGTACTTTTCCGTAGGGCTCTCATGGTGTATTCCCTACCATCTTTATCTTTTAACCTGATTGATCTTGATTGCTGTCCGTCTCCTTTTCGGATAGGTGTTAACCCACCGTATAGGGTGTCTAATAAAACAGTTTTAGCTTCAATTCTTGTGCTATAATCATCACGGTAATGCTCTCCCCAAATACGTTTGTAAAACGGACCTTTATTTGTTTCTCTGTGCGTATAAACAGACGTTTTTATAGTTTTTGGAAAAGAATCACTGTATTTGTTTAAATCTATTTCAGGGTTTTTTGGATAAATTTCTTTTCTGAATAGTAAGTTTTGTTTTTTATCAGATTCCGAATAATAATAGACCCAACTAGCTCCGTTTTTTAGAACTTCTATTTTAGCATACCCTATTCCCCCGTAAGAGAAAACTCCGTTATCTGTAACTCTAGTAGCTGTTTTTGTTGATCCTGAACCACTAATGATTTGAACTTTGTTTGCGTGTTCTAGGTATTGTAAACTATGCTCATGTCCCGATAAAAAAATGACTTTCTCTGCCTTCTGTGAAATAGTAGTTATGCGTTTTTGATATTTAAGGTAGATCGGGTTTTGAAGATCTTGAGGATAGGCACCGCTGGTTTTTCTGAGAAGGTTAATAAACGACCCTGCTACGGGTAATGGAATTTTATTATTTATTGGAAATAGTTGTTGTTTTAAAGAGTATTGACCACCATGAGAGCCATTGCTATACATGGGGTGGTGCAAGGCTACGAATATAATTTTACCGTCGTTCTTTTTAATTAAGGCTTCAAACTCTGAGAAAAAACGTTCACGAGTTTTAATTTCACATTGATTGTTCATCGTGAGGTTTTTATCCCAATCTTCTAGGTACCACTGAGAGTCAACTAAAATTAAAACAATTTCATTCGAGATATCAATTTCATCTATGGGACAACCATTCTTTGGTAAAAAAGAAATTTTGTCATCCAATTGTTTTGCAATGTATTCCTGTTCTCTTTTTAAGCCGATGATACCGTCATTATAATAATCGTGATTTCCTGGAATAAAAATTGTGTTTCCATTAAATTCTTTAACAATAGATAATTGAGTATCTATACTTTGCTCAGCGTATAACCTATCGGGATCCGTTTTGTTAGGCATCCCTTTTTTATAGGTGTTATCACCCAAATAAAGTACTGTTGAATTTTTAGAAGCACTAGAAAGTTCTGTTTTTAAGGCTTCAAAATTTGATTGTATATGCTTATTATTAGCCCCCCCTCCATCTCCAATTAAATAAAAAGTATGTGCAATTTCACTTTCAGTGCCTTTAGTCGCTTCTTTCCATTTTTCGGCATTCTCATGGTATTGCGCATCATAAGTTGCACAACCTGACATTAAAAGAATAATAATAACGAATGAAAGTTTGTCGTTTATAAATCGACTCATGCTTTTTTATAAAATTAAAAGTTTAAAAGTACGTAAAATAATGTGTTTTAAGAGGTTTCGATTGAAACAAATCTCCGCTAAAAACAGTTTTGTAATGTTTTGAGAATCGAGATTGTTTTGTTTGTAATAATTATGAAAATAACATTTTAAACAACCTGTCAAGTGTCTAATTATTAACGTCTTGAATCGTTTGGGGGTGAAATTATTCTTGTGAAACGAGATGTAATTCATACTTG
>JAGLDM010000243.1 GCA_023145595.1 Flavobacteriaceae bacterium
GTTCCCGCCACAACAAACGAAGTTAAGGTTGAGATGTTAAATGTATCTTTCCCATCGCCTCCAGTCCCAACAATATCTATGGTATTATATTCTGACAAATCTACTTTTACACATAATTCTAAAAGCGCTGCACGGAATCCGCCCAATTCATCTGCAGTAATTGGACGCATCATAAAAACGGTCATAAAAGACGCTAAATGTGCATCGTTGTACTTTTCTTGAGCAATATCAATTAAAATTTGTTTTGCTTCCGATTTCGACAATCGTTTATGTTGATATAGTTCGTTTAGTATGTTTTTCATCCCTTTGTCATTCCTGCGTAGGCAGGAATCTAATTATATTATTCTTTTTTAACGATTCTCATGATGCGATTTCTCCTAAAGTCGAAATGACTTTCACCTCTCTAAAATAAACAAGGAGGTTGAACGGAGTTGAATCCCAATACACTACACTTTCCCTTTAGAAAGGCTTCGCTCTACATTATTTATAAAATTTCTTACAATTTGTTCTCCAACATCTGTTAATATAGATTCTGGGTGAAATTGAACTGCACTAATAGTATATTCTTTATGTCGAATTGCCATAATTCCGCCTTCTTCATCAATAGCAGTAATTTCCAATTCTTTTGGTAAATGCTCATTCGATGCAATCCATGAATGGTAACGTGCTGCCGGAAATTTACTCGGAACATTT
The DNA here is from genome assembly GCA_023145595.1 of Flavobacteriaceae bacterium. Taxonomy (GTDB): domain Bacteria; phylum Bacteroidota; class Bacteroidia; order Flavobacteriales; family Flavobacteriaceae; genus Urechidicola. The sequence goes on from JAGLDM010000243.1 coordinate 694, forward strand.
TCAAATAGCACCGTATCCTTTTTGGTTACGGTCATTTCTGTAGCCACACCATGATATACTTCATCCATATTCAAAATCTTTCCACCAAATACTTCTGTGATTGCTTGTAAACCAAGACAGACTCCAAAAATCGGTTTCTTTCCTGCATAGGTTTTAATCACTTCTTTTAAAATTCCTGCTTCATCTGGAATTCCAGGTCCAGGTGATAACATAATGAGATCATAAGTACCAACATCTGCAATTGAAATTTCATCATTGCGAAAAACGACTGGAAAAACTCCAGTTATTTTCTCGACCATGTGAACCAAGTTATAGGTAAATGAATCGTAATTATCTAGTATTAGTATGTTCATTATAGTTGTATAATCGTTTATTTGTGTAATTGT
>JAGLDM010000244.1 GCA_023145595.1 Flavobacteriaceae bacterium
GGAAGAAAAAACGATATGATTCTAAATTCAGAAAAAATATTCCTTCAAAATTATTTAATTGGGCGGCACGAAAAACCTCTGGCTTAAAATTACATGATTTTAATTGCGGTCTAAAAGCATATAGCAACGATGTAATTAAAAATGTAAATGTATATGGAGAAATGCATCGATACATTCCTGTTTTAGCAAAAAACGCTGGTTTTATAAAAATTGATGAAAAAGTAGTGCAACACCAGGCACGAAAATATGGAGTTACCAAGTTTGGAATGGAACGATTTATCAATGGTTTTTTAGATTTAATTACCATTTGGTTTCTTTCTAAGTTTGGAAAAAGACCCATGCATCTTTTCGGGTTTATAGGAAGCGTCATGTTTTTTATTGGGTTTTTATCCGCAGGATATATTGGAGTTTCTAAGTTATTACGATTGTTTTATTACCACACCCCTACACGATTAATTACAGAAAACCCATGGTTTTATATTGCATTAACCACCATGATAATTGGAACACTCTTTTTCCTTTCTGGCTTTATTGGCGAGCTAATTCTACGCTCAAAAAAAAATGAACCGCTTTATACAATCAATAAAAAAGCAAATATATAAATCCATAATAGAAAACAGTATCTTTGCAAAATACAAAATTAAACACCACTACAATGAACAACAATCAGATACTTATAAAAGCAAAAAAATGGCTTACAGATACTTTTGATACCGATACAAAAAACGAAGTTCAAAATTTAATTGATAACGATCCGGATCAACTTGCAGACCGTTTTTATAAAGATACAGAATTCGGAACTGGTGGAATGCGAGGAGTTATGGGCGCAGGAATCAATAGAATTAACAAGTACACTTTAGGTAGAGCAACTCAAGGACTTTCAAATTATCTGAATGCTACCTTTCCAAACGAACAATTAAAAGTAGTCATTGCCTACGACTGTCGACATAACAGTAAAAAGTTTGCTGAAATAGTTGCTGACGTGTTTTCTGCAAACGGAATAAAAGCATTTATTTTTGAAGATTTAAGAACTACTCCAGAATTATCTTTTGCTGTACGGCATTTGAATTGTGCTGCTGGAATTGTATTAACAGCATCTCACAATCCACCTGAATACAATGGATATAAAGTCTATTGGAGAGATGGTGGACAAATTGTTCCTCCACACGATGCTAATATTATAAATGGAGTAAATAGTTTAGATTTTTCTGAAATTAAGTTTGATGCCAATGAAGATTTAATTGAAATTATTGGGCAAGAAATTGATGATGCTTTTGTTGATGCTGCCGTAAAAAACGGGATTATCCCTTCCGTGAAAAACAGAGATAACCTTAAAATTGTATTCACATCTTTACATGGAACATCTATTGTTTCAATGCCTGACACTTTTGAAAAAGCAGGTTATAACGATGTACATATTGTAGAGGAACAAAGAGCACCCGATGGAGATTTTCCAACGGTTGCTTCTCCAAACCCTGAAGAACCTGCTGCCTTAAAAATGGCAACAGATTTAGCTGATAAAATTGGTGCTGATATTGTGATTGGAACCGACCCTGATTGTGATCGCCTTGGAGTTGCTGTTCGTGACTTGAATGGAGATATGACTTTACTAAACGGAAATCAGACCATGTGTGTCATGACAGATTTCTTAATTAAAAAATGGAAAAATGAAGGAAAGTTGAATGGAAATCAATTTGTTGGTACCACCATCGTTTCTTCAGAATTGGTAAATCGTATTTCTGAAAGTTATGGTGTTGAAACCAAAGTTGCTCTAACTGGATTTAAATGGATTGCTAAAATGGTTCGTGACCACAATGATATGGATTTTATTGGCGGTGGCGAAGAAAGTTTTGGGTATATGGTTGGTGATTTTGTTCGTGATAAAGATGCGATAACCTCTACCCTATTGGCTTGTGAAATTGCTGCATGGGCAAAAGAAAACGGTAGTTCATTTTACGAGGAATTACTTAAAATTTACGTAAAAAATGGTTTTTATAAAGAATACTTAATTTCTATAGTAAAAAAGGGAATGGATGGTGCAGAGCAAATCGAAAAAATGATGAGCGATATGCGTGAACACCCGTTAACGGTTATTGATGGAGAACAAATTGAATCTTTGTGTGATTATCAATCTTCAATTAAAAGAAATTTAATTACTGGAGAAGAAACTGTTATTGATTTACCAAAATCAAATGTATTGATTTACCAAACTGAAAGTGGTACAAGAATAGCCGCCAGACCAAGTGGAACAGAACCTAAAATTAAATTTTATTTTGAAGTTGCCGGAGAATTAAAATCGC
>JAGLDM010000245.1 GCA_023145595.1 Flavobacteriaceae bacterium
CCTGAATCTTTTACCAAATCGGCAATTTTAAGATTTAAAACGCCACTTTGTTGTTTTCCCATGATATTACCAGGACCGCGCAATTTTAAATCTACATCAGCAACTTCAAATCCATCTGTAGTTTTCACCATAGTTTTAATCCTGGTTTTTGCATCCGCAGATAATTTAAAACTCGTCATTAAAATACAATAACTTTGATCTGCTCCACGCCCTACTCTACCTCGTAATTGGTGTAATTGCGACAAACCAAAACGCTCAGCACTTTCAATAACCATCACACTTGCATTTGGAATATTAACTCCGACTTCAATCACAGTTGTTGCAACCATAATTTGAGTTTCACCTTTTGCAAATCGATTCATTTCATACTCCTTATCCGCAGACTTCATCTTACCATGAAGTATAGACATTTGATAATTTGGTATAGGAAATTCGCGAGCAATACTTTCATAGCCATCCATCAAATCTTTGTAATCCATTTTTTTAGATTCTTCAATTAACGGATACACTACATATACTTGACGTCCTTTGGCTATTTCATCTTTCATGAATTTAAAAACACTCAACCGATTGCTATCATACCGATGGGCTGTAGATATTTTCTTTCTTCCTGGTGGTAATTCATCAATCACAGAAATATCTAAATCTCCATACACACTCATGGCCAAGGTTCTCGGAATCGGAGTTGCCGTCATTACTAATATATGAGGAGGAAAAGTCCCTCCATCCGCAGTTGGAGATGGGCCACCTTTCAACCATAACTTAGACCTTTGCTCAACCCCAAATCGATGCTGTTCATCAATAATCGCCAAACCTAAATTTTGAAATTTAACTTTATCTTCAATCAAAGCATGTGTGCCGATCAAAATATCAATCTCACCATTTTCTAGGCATTCATGTAGTATTCTTCGAGCCTTTGTTTTGGAAGACCCGGTGAGCAATGCAACTTCCAGATTCATTTCACCCAACAACTCCTTAATACCATTAAAATGCTGAGTCGCTAATATTTCTGTGGGAGCCATAATGGCTGCTTGAAATCCGTTATCAATAGCCAACAACATTGCCAACAAGCCTACAATAGTTTTTCCAGAACCTACATCACCTTGTAATAACCGATTCATTTGCGCATTAGACCCAACATCATTTCTAATTTCTTTCAAAACCCTTTTTTGAGCATTCGTTAAATCAAAAGGCAAATGGTTTTTGTAGAAATTATTAAAAT
>JAGLDM010000246.1 GCA_023145595.1 Flavobacteriaceae bacterium
CGGTTCCTCCTTCTAACTGACCCCACTGAATATCGTGAATCGTCTTTTTTACAATTCGTTTATCACTTGTTATCGGGGTTTGTGTAAAACTTTCACCTGCATAAATTACAATTCCGATTCTATCATTTACCCGCTGATTCACAAACTCGGTTGCAACAGACTTTAGCGCTTCCAACCTATTTGGTTTTAAATCTTGCGCTAACATACTTGCCGAAACATCAATTGCCATCACAATATCAATCCCTTTATTCATATTTGTTTTGGTACTTACTGATGTAATTCTTGGTCGAGCTAAAGCAACAATCAAAGCCGAAATTGCTAACAAACGCAGCAACTTTAAAACAGGTTCTAATTTTGATAAAATTGAAGGAGAACCAAAAGCCGAAGTATTTGACAACGTAAGTGATGCCCCGCTTTTATTTCTTGATAAGAAATACCACAACGCTAAAAATGGGATTACTAAAAGTAACCACAAAAACCCTGGATTTGTATATTCTATATTATTCCACATCCTTAGTATCTTCTTCTGTTAATTCTGGTTTGGGTTTCAATATATTGATGATTCCCTCTGTATCTGATCTATGTCCTTCTATTTCTCCAGAATCTGGTTTGTGTTTTGCGAACTTCACCAAATCTGCCTCTTTTAATAATTTCTGTAAATTTCTGATGGTCTCTTTAGGCAAATCTAATGTCTTTATTTTTTTGAAATCTAGGATGGTTTCTATCAACTCATCCGTAGTAGATTCTAAAGCCGGAATGTTTAATTCGCGCTCAATATAGGTTCTAATTATATCTGTTAATTCTATATAATACAACTTCACTTTATCATTTTGCCAAAGTTGTTTTTCGTCCAATGCTCCCAAACGTTCCATTGCCAATTCATACGGCGGAATTCTGTCTTCTTCCGAAATTTCCTCTTTTTTCTTTCGTAAAACAAAGTACAATACAACGGCAATAATGAGTGCTAATATTCCAAGGGCAATCCACAAATAAAGTTTGTAATCATCAAAAATAATAGGCTGTTCTTTCAGTAATTTAGCCCCAAACAACTTTTGTTTTAACGTATCAACTTTAACTGTTGCAACCTGAATTAAAAGTGAATCCGTTTTATAAATCTTATTGTTAATTAACACTTGTTGACGCGGAATTACATACGCTCCACTATCAAAACTCGTTAATATATATTTCTTTATAAACTTTGAATCTAGCGTATCTACAGGAAGTTCTTCTACAACCTCTACCTTTTTTAAACTGTCTAAAACCAATATTGGAAACAATACTTGCTTCGAATTATCAACCGATAATTTATATTCTATCTGCTCTCCAATTCTGATGGATGTAGTGTCTACTTCCATATTTATTGGGTTTTGAGCAAACAAAACACCACTAAATAAAAATACTATATAGATTATATTTTTCTTCAAACTATCTCCCTCCTTTTTGTTTAAAATATCCCAATAACTTCTTCACATAACTCTCATCAACTCGTGTACTAATCGTTCCTGCACCACTTCTTCGGAATGAATTTTTATAATATTCTACCGATTTTAAATAATGTGCATTATAATTCGACCGAACTTTTTTAGACATGGTATTTACCATCATCACCTTTCCTGTTTCAGCATCTTTTACAGGAATCATTCCCAAATTCGGAATCTCTTCATCGTGTTTATCAAATACTCTTACTCCGGTTACATCGTGTTTATTACCAACTATTTTTAGGGTTTGGTCATACCCTTTATCCATAAAATCTGAAAGCACAAAAACAATCGCTTTCTTCTTCATTACATTCGATAAATATTTGAGCGCACCTCCAATGTCTGTTTTATGACTCTTCGGCTTAAACTCTATCAATTCACGGATAATTCTCAATACGTGACTTTTTCCTTTTTTTGGCGGAATAAACAATTCAATGCCGTCAGAAAATAAAAGTAATCCTACTTTATCATTATTTTGAATGGCAGAAAACGCCAAAGTTGCAGCAATTTCTGTAACCGTATCTTTTTTGAATTGCTCTTCGGTTCCAAACAATTCAGAACCACTGATATCTACCAACAACATCATGGTTAACTCGCGTTCTTCCTCAAAAACTTTAATATAGGGTTCATTGTAACGTGCGGTTACATTCCAATCAATCGCCCTAACATCATCTCCAAATTGATATTGGCGCACCTCAGAAAAAGTCATACCTCGTCCTTTGAACGAACTGTGGTATTCGCCCGAAAATATATGATCAGACAATCGACGTGTCTTAATCTCTATTTTACGTACTTTTTTGAGTAATTCTTTGGTATCCATTTTTGTTTGGTTGATGGTTATTGGTTGTTTGTTGATAGTGAAAACCAACAACTAACAACTCCGAAACTAACAACTAGTTTAAGGTACTTCTACTTCGTTCACAATTTGATTGATAATATCTTC
>JAGLDM010000247.1 GCA_023145595.1 Flavobacteriaceae bacterium
GTATTTATCTTCAAAAGGAAGATTGAATCGGTTAACGATTGAATATAACTCCTTATACCGCTCAAATGAATTGCTTAAAATAAATGCACGATTTTTAGATAAAAATTTTCAATTCGATCCAAATGCTAATTTGTGGTTGCATGTAGAAAATACAAAAACATCAGAAAACAAGAAGGTTCCATTTTCTTTGGTAGGAAATAGTTATTCGGTTGAATTAACAGATTTGGTATCGGGAGATTATGGGTTTTCGGTGAACGTAGATAATTCGGTTTTAAAACGAAAAGGTACGTTTAAATTGGTTGATTTTGATGTAGAGCAGCAATTTAGCAGCGCGAATCTAAAATCAATGACGGCTATTGCCGAAGCAAGTGATGCTTCGTTGTATTTTTTAAATAATACAGACCCGTTGATAGAACGTTTGATAAATGATCAACGATTTGTAACGATACAGAAATCTCAGAAAAAAAGTAATTCCTTAATTGATTGGCAATGGTTATTCATCTTAATTATTCTATCTTTGACCATCGAATGGTTTGTTCGAAAATATAACGGATATATATAAAAAAGAAAATTATGGCACAACAACAGCAATTACAATTACCAAAAGGAATGTTTGGTATCATTGCGATCGTAATCGCAGGATTAGTATTAGTTTCAAAATCGGCAATAACAATTGGCTCAGGAGAGGCAGGAGTATTGTATAAAACATTTGGTGGAGGTGTAGTAACAGAAGAACCAGCATTGGGTGAAGGGTTTCATTTAGTAATGCCTTGGAATAAAGTTTTTGTTTATGAAGTACGTCAGCAAGAATTAACAGAGAAGATGAAAGTTTTGTCTTCTAACGGATTAGATATTCAATTAGAAGCGTCTATTTGGTTTAAGCCACAAGCTATAAGTTTAGGTAAATTACATCAAGAGAAAGGACAAAATTATTTGGAAAGAGTTTTAAAACCAGCAATTCGTTCTGCCTCTAGAAGTGTTGTTGGACGCTATACACCTGAGCAAATTTATTCATCTAAAAGAGATGCAATTCAGAAAGAAATATTTGAAGAGACGAAACTAATTGTAGAAGATCAATACATTAATTTGGTTGAGGTTTTGGTACGGGATGTTACGTTACCACCAGCAATTAAGAATGCTATTGAACGTAAATTGGGTCAAGAGCAGGAATCTTTAGAATATGAATTTAGGTTGGTTACAGCGGCAAAAGAAGCAGAAAAGAAAATCATTGAAGCTAAAGGTAAGGCAGAAGCAAACCGTATTTTAAGTGCCTCATTAAATGATAAAATTTTAAAGGATAAAGGAATTGAAGCTACTTTAAAATTGGCTCAGTCACCAAATGCAAAAGTTGTTGTTGTTGGAGGTAAGGATGGTTTACCATTAATATTAGGAAATAATTAATCAAAAAATAAATTAAAAAAAATGCCGTTCATTGAACGGCATTTTTTTTGTTAAAGAAATATGTTTTTTAGTCTCGTTTAGTTGATCCTTTTTTAAGAGCTTTGTAGTTTTCATAACACTCAATTACAGCTTCTATAACTTGAATATCACTAGCGGTTTTAATGAAATATTCTGAATAGTTACATTCATCTAAGAGTTCTTCGAGTTCTGCCGGACTTAACTCCATATATTCCAACATTAATTCTCGGTTTACTTTGGTGTTTAGCATTTCTCGCACTTCATCTTCATCACGCATAGATTTTAATTTTTTTAACTGCTTAGGCTTTTCACCAAACATAGTGTACATAAAGTCAACAGGGTGAAAAATAGCAGCTACTGGAGAAGAGTAGGAGCGTGTTCTAGGTTTGCCCACTTCATAAGTTTGTGGCAATCCGTTAATGTGTATTCTGGTATATTTATCTGTTGGTACATTCTTAGCGTCAATCTCTAAAACACCAACCAATTTAATGGTCTTAATCTTTACTTCTTTAATTAGTTCTGCTTGTTCATACAAAGCAATTTCTAAAGGATTCCCTTTAGTTAAATCGTTTGTGATTTTTATTTTTACAGATTGAAAACCCAAATGCGATAAAAATATAGTGTCATTTGCTCTTGCTTCAACCTCAAAAAGGCCTTCTGTATTGGTAATAGCACCTCTAATGGAATTCATATTAAAGATATGCGCACCTTCTAGTGGTTGCTTGTCGTAACCATTAACTATTTTCCCTTTAATAGTCACTAACGGTGCTTTTTTAATTTTGATGCTATCGGTGTCAATTTTCTGTGAAAAACCTAAAATAGATGTTGTAAATAGGAGTATTAGGAGTGCTTTTTTTATCATACTGCAAGTATAGTAATTATATTATATAGAATTGTTAATGCAATGTAAAAATGATGAATAGGTAGATTCAACTAGTAATTTTTAGTTGTATAAAAAAAAGACCAACATATAATTTATGTTGGTCTTTTTTTTTATGAAAGGTGTGTGATTTATTTTCCCTTACGCTGCTGCTTATTTATTTTGTCTTGCAGTTTGCGACGTAATTGCTGTTCTCTTTCTAAAGAATTATGTTTATGGTTTTCATACTCACTTTCTAATTCATCAAATTTATCATTGGTTGTTTTGGTGATAGAGTTACTACGGCTAAAGCGGATAATAAAAACAATTAGTAATGCTAGTAGCGCCCCGATAATAGACCATAAAATGGTATTGTATAAAGGTTTGGATACTAAGGTTCCAAAGAAATTAATACTTGTTTTTTCAAGATTTAATTGTGCTACATTTTTTTTTGAAGTTTCTAAACTTGTTGTTAAAGTATTGATCTCAGTGTTTTTACTGTCGAGCGCAACCTTTAAATCGGCGAGTTCTTTTCTGTTGATATTTAAGGAATCGTTAACTGCTTTTTTGAGTCGATTTAACCAATCAAGTTTAATATTTTTATATTCTTTATAGGAGTATGATTTTTTGATGACATAGTCAAACTGATTTTCAATAGTCCCACTATCAAGTGTTTGATTTGGTTTAATTTCTTGGGCATTCATAAAAACGCTTAAAGAAAAAATACAGATAAAAAAATAGTTTGTTAGTTTCATGAAAGAAATTATTAAATTATTAATAATAATTACAAAAATACTTTATTATATTTAATTGCAACTTGCTCTTGTTGCGTGCGTTAGGTTGTGTGTTTTGTTAAAAGAAATTAAATATCTTCAAAATTCACATCTGTAAAACTTTCTGTAGAAGCAACCTCTTGAGTTTCAGTTTCTTCTTTCTTGTAGTCAGATTGATGTCTGTCGCTTATAACTTCTTCCCCTTTTTCATTTACTATATAGTCTGTCGCAGCCTTTAGCATTTCATTAAACTCAGTAAAATCTTCTTTATAAAGATAAATTTTATG
>JAGLDM010000248.1 GCA_023145595.1 Flavobacteriaceae bacterium
AGTGAACAACTAAAATAGGATGTTTGTTTTTTAAGGAAGGTGCTATTAACCTGTATTGGTAATTTTGTTTATCGACTCGGCGAAGAAATCGTAGGGGAGTTTGAAACTCTGCCCTTTCAGTTTAGTACTTAGCCAAACCAAATATTTTTATAATTAATTTTCTTTTTTCCGTTATCAAAATTTTGGTTTGGCGGTTTTCATTTGAAGTTCTTAACTTCCAGTTTACCACCAAATCCCCTATGTTTTTTAGCCATTGTTGGGCTTAGTTTTTTTTTAATATTTCTATTAATTCTGTGTTTATGTATATAGTTTCTCGTCCTATTTTTTGAGATTTTAATATTCCGATATCTTCTAATTGTTTTAAGTATCTTGATGCTGCTTTCCTTTCAACGCCAAGTCTTTCGACCACATATTCTATTTTAGAATAAGGGTGTTCAAATAGTAATTCAATTAATTCTTTGCGGTAAACTTTAGTTGCTTTTTCTTGAGCGATAAGAATAGTCCTTTCAAGTAAATCCTTAATTGAATTGATTTTTTCAACTGTTTTATTAGAGGTTACCTCTACTGCTTTTAGCATATATATAATCCAGTTTTCCCATTCGTCATTCTTGTTGACTTTGTTTAATCGTTTGTAATATTCAGATTTATTATCATTGATGTATGAACTTAAGTAGAGGATAGGAATATCTAATAGTCCGTTTATGATTAAGTAAAGAATATTTAATATTCTTCCAGTCCTTCCGTTTCCATCATAAAATGGGTGAATGCTTTCAAACTGATAATGTAAGATGGCTAGATTGATTAAAGGAGATATGTCTGTGTCTACAATGTTAAAATGGTCAAGGAAGTTTGAAAGTAAATCGAGTATTTCGTCTTTTTCTTGTGGAGGTGTATAAACGACTTCTCCTGTTTTATCATTTTTTAAAACAGTTCCTGCCATATTACGAATTCCAGCATTATTTTCAATGATGGTTTTTTGTAATTCAACAATATCTTTCTGTCGTATAAAACCTTGATTTTTAATTATGTCAGCACCTAGAAATATTGCTTTTCTGTAGTTTATCACTTCTTTAATCTGTAATGGTTGACTTGTAGAAGTAGAGAGAGCTTTGTATAATTCGTCCTGTGTTGTAATTATATTTTCAATTTCAGAACTGTCTTTGGCTTCTTGTAGTACTACTGCATTTATAAGCATTGCTTGGTTAGGGATTGTCTTTGCAATCCCTTTTAGTTCGCCTAATGCAGTTGATGATTTGCTTAATTGACGTAAAATATCTAGAGTTTCTATTTCTTCTCGTTTCGGAGGTAGTTTTTCAAGTTTTTTAATAAGAGTCATTTTGTCCCACGTTATTTTAATATGTACCAAAAATACAAAAAAAGCACCAAGTAAAAAATGCTTGGTGCTTTTTGTCTCGTATTTTTTTGCTATAAAATCTTATTACTAAGGAAACGTCCTATTTTTTTGATGTCTAATTTTTTATGGAATTTGATTTCAAAAACACCAACACCACTTACCCAAATTCGAAAATCACTATCACCATCAAAAATTAGTGCTTTAAAAGTACAAAGTCAAGTATTTTTTTCTAGTGAACAACTAAAATAGGATGTTTATTTTTTAAGGAAGATGCTATTAACCTGTATTGGTAATTTTGTTATCGGTGTGTATAAGAATAGTCGCCGGCTACAATGTCAATATTTACTACTATTTTGGGTGTTGTTCTTATGCTTTGTCACCCATTGTTATTATTCATTTTATTCTTTAATTTGGAAATTAAAATTACTGCAAAGCTTCCGCCAAAATAAGAAACGATAGAATTAATAAGAAATAAAGTATAATTGACATTTCCCAATTGCATTATTGATTGAGGGTCAAAACCTAATCTTCCGAAGAATTTAATTAAAAAAACACTACCAAATACACCTGCAATTGTATTCCCTATAATTCCAAAAGAATATTTTTTAAAGAAATGTCCTGTAATATTAGCCCCAGTAATGCCGATAAGAATACTAATTAGAGAAATTAAAGTATCTGTCATACTATCATTTTAATGTCCATAATCCATTTTATCTATTTTACCTCCCATCAGTCTTTTTTGGATTATCATATATACAAAAAGAAGTATAAAACCAATAATCCCCCAATTTAAAGCTACCGATAAACCATATTCTGTTGCAGAGGTATTGTAGATGGTTAGCGATTCGTTTATTGTATTGGTAGAAGGTAAAATTACAGGAAACATTGATGCTAAAGAAGATGTTATGCCTCCAAGTATTAGTAAAGTAGATAGCATAAAAGGATGTATGTCTTTTTTAAATTTTTCGATAAAAAATAAACCTATTAATCCTGAAAAATAAATAATTGGAAATATGATTAAATAGGGTTTGTCTACAAAATTATCTAGTGAATTTGGATTTACAATTTGCCAAATACCTAAAGAAAAAGCTGTTAATATAGCAAGCGTAATATTTAACTTGAAAATCACTTTTTTTAATTGGTTGTTTATTGAAGAGTTAGTTTTTAAAACAATCCAATTTGCTCCGTGAATAGCTAAGGTAACCACGGTAATTATACCAATAACAATAGTGAACCAATCAATAACACCAGGATGGTCGGTTAGTGGACTAAAACTGCTATTCCATAAGGGTAAGAAAAAATAATGCCCTTCATAGGTAGACACACCATTTTCTACACCACCCAAGTTTACTCCTCTAACAATATTTCCTAGAGCAATCCCAAAAAACAATGCCAATAACAAACTAGAAACTCCAAAAGCTTTATCCCATAGATCTCTCCACATTTGAAAATTGAATTTACTTCTAAACTCTAAGCCAATTGCTCTAAAAATAATTAACCATAAAACGATTATTAGCGGTAGGTAAAACCCACTAAAAACAGATGCGTAAAATGTAGGGAAAGCCATAAAGAGCAGCCCTCCTGCGGTTACTAGCCAAACTTCATTAGAATCCCAAAAAAGGCCAGCAGATTTTGCAATTACCTCTTTATCTTTTTCTTTTTTAGCCAAAAACAAATGAATGATTCCTACACCAAAATCATAGCCATCTAAGATGAAAAATACAGTTAAAACAACTGAAATTATTATAAACCAAAATATTTCCATAATTTAATGTGTTTGAGGTTTTGGGCCTTCGTTAATAGTTTTGCCAACAAGAACTAAAAATAATAGACCAAGTAACATATATAGCGCTACAAAACCTAAAAGTGTAAATAAGGTATTACCTGATGAAACAGTCGGTGATATACCATCGCTTGTTTTAAGTAAACCATAAACTAAATAGGGCTGTCTTCCTAATTCGGCGGTATACCAACCTGTTATGTTTGCGATATACGGAAATGGAAATAAGAACATAATAGTCCAAAGTAGTGGCTTTATACGATACAATTTTCTTTTCCATAAAAAGAATGCCGCTAAAAACATAACCCCTATAAAAATAGTCCCTAAGCCCACCATGATATGATAGGCATAATAGAGCGCAGGAACATTGTCAGGTAATTCTTCTTTTTTAAATTGATCCATTCCGGGAACTTGTTTATCCCATTCTTGGTAGGTTAAAAAACTTAATACGTTTGGTACAGCAATTTTATTGTCTATTTTTTTCTCAACCATATTAGGCTGTCCAATTAAAATAATTTCGGCTCCGGCTTCTTCGGTTTCAAAAATCCCTTCCATTGCAGCAAAAGCTGCAGGTTGGTATTTTGCTACATTTTTAGCATTCAAGTCTCCTGTAGGAAAAGCTAAAAGAATACTAGAAACTAAACCAAATAGCACTCCTGTTTTTAAAAATAATTTACCGTATTCTACATTCTTATTTCTCAATATATAAAAAGCGCCAACACTTGCCACAACGAAAGATGATGTTACCACAGCAGCAATTTGATTGTGTAAAAAGGCAGGTAACAGCCAAGGGTTAGAGAAAAGAGCTGAAAAATTAGTTAATACAAATCTGCCGTTTTCTAGAATTTCATAACCTACAGGGTGTTGCATCCAAGAATTTGTTGCCAAGATGAACCAACCACTAGCCCAAGATCCTAGAAAGACTAAAAAGCCTGTTAAGAAATGTAATTTTTGTCCCATTAATTTTTCGCCAAAGATGAACAGTGCTAAAAAAGAAGATTCTAAAAAGAATGAAAACATACCTTCCATAGCCAAAGTTTGTCCTATGATACTTCCAGTAAGTTCAGAGAATTTTGCCCAGTTCGTGCCAAATTGAAATTCCATTGGTATGCCTGTAACCACTCCCATGGTAAAATTAATTGCAAATATTTTCATAAAAAATTTTGCGGCATCATTGTATTTCTCTTCGTTACCTCTTAAATATCTCCATTTAAAATAGACAATCATTAAAGATAAGCCCATAGTTAATTGTGGAAATATGTAGTGAAATGTGATGGTGAATGCAAATTGCAGTCTATCGTAAAAAATCATATCTTCCATTCTCTCTATTTTTTTATGATGGGGTAAACGTTAGGATAAGAATCGATTCAACGACTTATATCGTATGATAATTAAAGGTACGAAGTTAAGTCTTTTTTCTAGGGAAC
>JAGLDM010000249.1 GCA_023145595.1 Flavobacteriaceae bacterium
AAGTCATCAATCCCTTCTCCTACTCCAATATATTTTACAGGAATTTGAAATTGATCTGAAATTCCTATCACAACCCCACCTTTTGCGGTTCCATCTAATTTGGTAACTGCTAACGAAGTAACTTCCGTTGCTTTGGTAAATTGTTTGGCTTGCTCAAAAGCATTCTGACCTGTAGAACCGTCTAAAACAAGTAATACATCATGAGGAGCATCAGCCACCACTTTTTGCATTACACGTTTTATTTTGGTTAGTTCGTTCATTAAATTCACCTTGTTATGTAAACGCCCTGCCGTATCAATTATAATGACATCTGCATTTTGTGTTAGTCCAGATTCTAAGGTGTCAAATGCCACAGAAGCGGGATCAGAACCCATATCTTGGCGAATCATAGGTATATCTACTCTATCTGCCCAAACTTGTAATTGATCTATTGCAGCTGCTCTAAATGTGTCTGCTGCTCCTAAAACCACTTTTAAACCTGCTTTTTTAAACTGAGCAGACAACTTACCTATAGTGGTTGTTTTACCGACTCCGTTTACTCCTACTACCATAATCACGTATGGTTTTGTGTTTTCTGGAATCTTAAATTCGGTTTCATTCCCAATATTGGTTTCTGCCAATAAACCAGAAATTTCTTCACGTAAAATTCCATTTAACTCATCTGTTCCTAAATATTTATCTTTAGCAACTCGGGCTTCTATTCTGTCAATTACTTTTAGAGTGGTATCTACTCCAACATCGGAAGAAATTAATACTTCTTCTAAATTATCAAGCACATCATCATCTACCGTTGATTTTCCGGCAACTGCTTTTGATAGTTTAGAGAAGAAAGTCGTATTTGTTTTTTCTAATCCTTTATCTAAGGTTTCCTTTTTTTCTTTGGAAAATATTTTTTTAAAAAAACTCATTTTTTTTAGTTGTTAGTTGATAATCGTTGGTTGTTAGGCTTGTAATTCCTGCAAGATCTTCAAGACCTTGTAGGTTTCAAATTAACTTAGACCTACACGGTTTTTGAAACCTTGCAGAAAGAATCATCATCATTTTTATATGTTAGTTTTTAAATTAAAACTAAACGCTAGTAATGACGTTTTGCGTTAGTGATTGCAGCGGCATCCTTTTGAAGTGCTTCTTCAGCACAAAAAAGATATAGCGGAAAGCACGACCCTTTTTAGGGGAACGCCAAAAAAATCAAGTAACAAATATAAAACAAAAAAGGCTACTTTCTTAAAGAAAATAGCCTTGTAATATTGTATTAGTAAATCTTACTTTTTATTAAAAAAGTCGTTTACTGATTTAGGATCCATAATTGCTTCAACAAAAGTGTAAGCCCCAGTTTTAGGTGACTTTACCATTTTGATTGCTTTAGATAATCTCTTTGAACCTGATTGTAACGATGCTACTGCTTTCTTTGCCATAACGTATATCTTAATATTGTGTTATTTAATTTCTTTATGAACAGTCATTTTCTTTAAGATTGGGTTGAATTTCTTCACCTCTAATCTATCTGGAGTGTTCTTTTTGTTCTTTGTTGTAATATATCTTGAAGTACCTGATTGTCCAGAAGATTTATGTTCTGTACATTCTAGTATTACCTGAATTCTATTCCCTTTGCTCTTTGCCATTTTATTAATCTTTTATTATTAGGAAATTATTTCTTTAAAAATCCCTTTGCTCTAGCATCTTTCAATACAGCAGAAATTCCTAACTTGTTAATATTCTTTAAAGCAGAAGTAGATATTTTTAATCTAATCCACTTATCTTCTTCAGGAATATAAAAGCGCTTCGTAATTAAATTAGCGTTAAATTTTCTTTTAGTTCTATTCAATGCGTGCGAAACATTGTTCCCAACCATTGCTTTTTTACCTGTAAGTTCACAAACTCTTGACATTTCTATACAGTTTTATTGTTATCTTAAATCGAGGTGCAAAAATAGAAATGTTTTTAGAAACACACAAGACAATTTTAACTATTTTCAATTATTTCTTTTCGTAACATTTCCAAGGCTTTATTTGAAGTTCTTTCAATTACTTTTTGACGTGGTTTACCAAAGAAAAATTCTTTAGAAAAAACACCTGTTGGTGTGGCGATTGCAATAAAAACTACGCCCACTGTCTTATCTGTTTTATCGGTTGTTGGCCCAGCATTTCCCGTAGTGGAAATTGCATAGTTTGTTTGATACTTTTTTTGGATTCCGACAGCCATGGCTTCTGCAACTTCTGCACTTACAACTGAGTGTCTTTTTATAAGGTCTTTTGACACATTTAACTCTTGTGTTTTTATTTTTTCAGAATATGATATAATAGACCCAACAAAATAGGCTGATGCACCTGCAATAGCCGTTAATCTTTTTGCAATTGCACCACCTGTGCAACTTTCTGCGGTTGAAACTGTACAATTGTTTTGTATCAATAATTCCCCAACAGCACTTTCTATTGTTTCTGATTCGTGCAACCCAATAATTATACTCCCTATAATGGTTTGTAACTTTGAAATCTCATCTTTCAAGGATTTCTCTAGAACCTGTTTATTTGAACCTTTTGCGCTTAAACGCAATCGCAACTTTCCGTAAGCGGGTAAATATGCCAATTTAATATATGAAGGGAGTGCATCTTCCCAGTCTTCAATTTTTTCTGCAACCACACTCTCCCCCATTCCATAGGTCAATACCGTTTGATGAATAATAAACGGTAATGTGTATTTTTTCTGAATTTTAGGTAGCACTTCTTCCTGCATCAATCCTTTCATTTCATTCGGAACTCCGGGTAAAGAAATTACAATCTTCTCATCTTCTTCAAACCACATTCCTGGAGCCGTACCATAATTATTTTGCAACGGAGTACATTTAGTTGGAACCAAGGCTTGCTGTCTATTCAACTCAGAAAAGGGATAATTAGATTTTGCAAATAATTGTTTAATCTGCTCCACAATTGATTCATTTAATTCTAATGGTGAATTAAAATATTCGGCTAAAGTATGTTTGGTAATATCGTCTTTTGTAGGACCTAATCCACCTGTAATAATTACAATGGTTGCATTTGATTGCGCTTCCTTTAATGCTTTTAATATATGCTCTGAATCATCTTGAATAGAGGTGATTTGATAAACCGAAATTCCAATTTTATTCAACTCTTCCGCAATCCACTTCGAATTGGTGTCTAAAATTTGTCCAATTAAAATTTCATCTCCTATTGTAATGATTTCTGCCTGCATATATTTCGAATAAAAAACAAATGTAATTAATTGACATCTAACAACGAATAATTAAAAATGAAGAACTTGATAAATTTTAATACTTTTGCAACTTAAATTCACTTTATGGAATCCGTTTCACATCTTTTATTTGACTTTTTAATTTCTAAAGAAATCCCAGAGAGTAGTGCTACCTATATAAACATGCTTGCTTTATTAATCGCTGCATTCATAATTTTATATATAATTGATTTCATATTACGAAAAGTAATTATTGCTTGGTTTACTGCAATTTCGGAACGCTCTAAGACTAATTTCGACAACCTTTTGGTGAAAAATAGAGCCCCAAGAAATATTGCTCATGTTATTCCGATTATCATAGCAGACAAATTATTAACAACTGTTTTTGTTGATTTTCCATTGATTGAAAATTTTGTTGACAAGGCATTAGAGGTTTTCTTTATTCTTTTAGTTCTTTGGATTGTAAGAAGTCTATTAAATACTTTTAAGGATTACTTTAAAACCCGACCTCGCTTAAAAGATAAACCTGTTGACAGTTTTATACAAGTATTTATGATTTTTGCATGGGTTATTGGACTCTTGTATGCTTTTGCTGTTATTGCAGAAACAGAAGTTACTACCTTTTTAGCAACTCTTGGAGCAGCCTCCGCCGTTATTCTGTTAATTTTCAAAGACACTATTTTAGGCTTTGTCGCAAGTATTCAAGTATCTATTAATGATATGGTTCGCATTGGAGATTGGATTACTTTTCAAAAATTTGGTGCCGATGGTGATGTGATTGAAATTAATTTAGCCACTGTAAAAGTTCAAAATTTTGATAAAACCATCACCACAATTCCGACTTACGCTCTAATTTCTGATTCTTTTCAGAACTGGAGAGGCATGGAAGAATCTGGAGGGCGACGAATTAAACGTGCAATGATCATCAAACAGGAAAGTGTAAAGTACTTAACATCTTCTGAAGTTGTTAATCTTCAAAAAATAGAATTGATCTCTTCGTATCTCATCAATAGGCAAGACGATATTAATAATTACAATCAAGAACACAACATCAATAAAGAAATTGCAATCAACGGTAGAAATCTAACAAATATTGGAGTTTTCAGAAAATACATGGAAACTTATGCAAAAAACCACTCTGCAATAAATAGTGACATGATGATAATGGCTCGGCAATTAGCACCAACTTCACAAGGAATTCCGATTGAAATTTATGCCTTTAGTGCAGACAAACGCTGGGAAAACTATGAATATATTATGGCTGATGTTTTTGATCACTTATTAGCAGCCCTACCCTATTTTGATTTGGAATTATTTGAACTACCAAGTA
Organism: Flavobacteriaceae bacterium; assembly: GCA_023145595.1. Classification (GTDB taxonomy): domain Bacteria; phylum Bacteroidota; class Bacteroidia; order Flavobacteriales; family Flavobacteriaceae; genus Urechidicola. The sequence goes on from JAGLDM010000249.1 coordinate 4,541, forward strand.
GTACGAATTTTAGAAATAAATAATTTTTTTACATGAAGAGATTATTCCTAATATTAGCACTTTGCATGGCACAACTTTCATGTACTCAAAGTGAAGATAATAGAGGTTTTAGAGTTAAAGTAGGAGAGAATTCTCCTAGGTTAAATTTCTCATTACTAGATGGCACTGTAATTACTAATGAAAATTTAAAAGGCAAAGTAGTAGTCCTACAATTTACCGCTTCTTGGTGTAGCGTTTGCCGCAAGGAAATGCCTCATTTAGAAAAAGAAGTTTGGCAAGAATTTAAAAATGATGATTTTATTTTAATAGGAATCGATCTTAAAGAGAGTTCAAAGAAGGTGAAAGAATTCATCAATCAAATGAAAGTCACCTACCCTTTTGCAATTGATAACGATGGCTCATTATTTAATTCTTTTACCTTACCAAATGCAGGGGTTACTCGTAACATTGTTTTAAATAAAAAAGGGGAAATTATTTTGTTGACCAGACTCTACAATGAACAAGAATTCAACAAAATGATCGCTGTGATTAAAGAAGAATTGGATTAATTATCAAGAGTCCTTTTCTCCCTTGTTATTACACTAAATATTTATAGTTGATCTATTTAACCTTCACTCTAAAACTTTCTTCACCTTCTAACATTCCAATCAAAACGTCATTAGGTACAACTTTTCCAACTCCGGCTGGAGTCCCTGTAAAAATAAGATCTCCTTTTTTCAAGGTGAAATATTGAGAAACATAAGCAATTAGTTCGTCTATTTTCCATAGCATATATTTTGATTCGCCGTTTTGAACCAATTCATCATTCTTGAACAATTGAAATTTAATATTCTCTAAATCAAACTGTTCCTTAGGATAAAAATTTCCCGCAACTGCACTACCATCAAAGCCTTTTGATTTTTCCCAAGGCAATCCTTTTGCTTGTAATTCTGACTGTAATTCACGATCCGTAAAATCAATTCCGAGTCCGATTTCATCATAATATTTATGTGCAAACTTAGTATCTATATGTTTCCCTACTCTGTTTATTTTCACCAAAACTTCCACTTCATAATCAATTACATTTGAAAAAGGTGGAATGAAAAATGGCATCTTCTTTAGTAATATTGCAGAATCTGGTTTTAAAAAAACGAGAGGTTCTGTTGGGCGCTCATTTTTCAATTCTTCTATATGCTTTGCGTAATTACGGCCAATACAAATTATTTTCATCTAATACGTTTTAATTACTCTCCTGTTTCTGGAAAAACAACAGCTTTATTATTTGATACAATAATCTGACTTTGCAAATGACATTTTATCGCTTTTGCTAAAACAATTCGCTCAATATCTGCACCAATATGTTTTAAGGTTTTCGGCGTACTATCATGTGTTACACGCTCAATCCCTTGTTCAATAATTGGACCTTCGTCTAAATCTGCAGTAGCATAATGTGCTGTAGCACCTATTAACTTCACCCCTCTTTCATAAGCACGTTTATAAGGGTTAGCACCTTGAAAAGCAGGTAAAAACGAGTGATGAATATTGATGATTTTCTCTGGGTATCTATTGATGAAATTGGCTGATAAAATTTGCATATATCTTGCCATTACAATTAAATCTATTTCATTTTCCTCTAACAATTCAATGATTTGTGCTTCTTGAATTGATTTATCACTTTTATCTACCGGAAGACAATAATACGGCACTCCAAACATTTCAGCAATTGGGCGTAATTTTTCATGATTGCTCACCACCATTTTTATATTACAATCTAAAACACCTTCTCGTTGTCGTTCTAACAAATCATACAAACAGTGACTTGTGTGTGAAACAAAAATAGCCAAATTAGGAGTGTAACTATCGTATTTAACCGACCATTGAATTTCTAACGGAGTGGCAATTTTTAAAAATTTTGTTTCAAAATCTACTTTTCCGATTTTTGTATCATCAGAACTTAGTCGAACACGCATGAAATACATGTTTTCAAGAACATTAACATACTGCTGACAACTCAGAATATTGAATCCTTCTTTGTAAAAAAAGTTAGTTATTTTAGCGACCAAACCCTTTTGATCTGGGCACTTAATAAGAAAAGTTACTATCTGTGGTTTCATATTTATTCAAGTTAATTTAAAAATCGTTGTTTTCGATTAAAATTCTATGGCAACCATTTTTTTTCAAAATTTGGTTTGCGTTTTTCTAAAAAAGCATCTCGACCTTCTTTTGCTTCATCTGTCATATAGGCTAATCGAGTTGCTTCACCTGCAAAAACTTGCTGCCCGACCATTCCGTCATCGGTTAGATTCATCGCAAATTTTAACATTTTTATAGATGTTGGTGATTTCGCTAATATCTCTTGAGCCCATTCATAAGCCGTATCTTCTAATTCATCATGTGGAATTACAGCATTTACCATTCCCATTTCAAAAGCTTCTTGAGCAGAATAATTTCTTCCGAGGAAGAAAATTTCACGTGCTTTTTTCTGCCCCACCATTTTTGCTAAATAAGCAGAACCGTAACCTCCGTCAAAACTAGTTACATCGGCATCTGTCTG
>JAGLDM010000025.1 GCA_023145595.1 Flavobacteriaceae bacterium
CCAGTAACTCCACCACCAAAAACAGATACTTTAATATCATACGATTTTAAGTTATCGGTTAACATTAATGGTTGGTTTACTTTATACTGTAAAGTTGCTGTTGGAAAATAGTCTTTTAAGTCTTTATACTTGTTAGTATTTTTGTTCTTAATAGTGATATTTCCTTTTCCTTCTGAAAGATAAATACGTGCAACAGCAGTTTTTCTTCTTCCTATTTTATGTAGAATTTCCATTGTTATCTAAGATCGTTTAGGTTAAATGTTTTTGGTTTTTGAGCGTCTTGTTGGTGTTCCGCTCCTGCATATACATATAAATTCTTGTACAATGCACTACCTAATTTGTTTTTAGGTAACATTCCTTTTACTGCTTTTTCAACCAACCTTGTAGGGTCTTTTTGAAACATTTCTGTAGCAGTTAAAGATCTTTGACCTCCTGGATAACCTGTGTGACGGATATAAGATTTGTCCGTCCATTTTTTACCAGATAATTGAATTTTGTCAGCGTTGATTACTACAACGTTGTCACCACAATCCACGTGAGGAGTGTAGTTAGGTTTGTACTTACCTCTAATTAGCATTGCTACTTTAGAAGCAAAACGACCCAATGTTTGTCCGTCCGCATCAACAACTAACCACTCTTTATTTACGGTAGCTTTGTTTGCCGATACTGTTTTGTAACTTAATGTGTTCATACACTATTAGTTTTTGTCTATTAATAAATGATTTTAATCCCTCTAAAAAGAGGGAGCGCAAATGTACAAACATTAATCTAGATAACAAGCACGGTTTCAGTATATTTTCTCGTGAAAAGGCACGGCTTTTTTTTCTTAAAATAAGACTTTATGAGTTTTGATGAAATGCTTGTTGAATTGTGGTGTAAAGAATAGAGAGGTTCTCTTAAATATTAACAAAAATGACAGTGAAAAATTTGTGTACATAAGAGAACATATTTGTATATATTTAGAGTTTAAAAATTACATAATTTATGTGAGTTTAATAGCAGCAGGTTCGATATTTTTTTCGAGTAGCAGTTCTTTTACGTGCGTAAAAAAAATATAAAAATGAAGAATAAAATAAGTGCAGTACAGCAATTTCATGAGGCGTTTAAATTGGGAATTAATCATAAGCCAACCGCGAATTTGGGAGAAGCAAAAAATAAATTACGATTTGATTTGATGGCAGAAGAAAATGAAGAGTATTTTGAAGCTGCTCAAAAAGGAGACTTAGTTGAAGTTGCAGATGCCTTAGGCGATATGTTGTATATTTTGTGTGGAACGATTTTAGAACACGGAATGCAGCATAAAATTGAAGAGGTTTTTAATGAAATTCAACGTAGTAATATGAGTAAATTAGGGGCAGATGGTAAGCCAATATATAGAGAGGATGGAAAGGTACTGAAAGGACCCTCTTATTTTAAACCGAATATTCAGGAGATTTTGGAGGGGTGAATTAATATTGAAAATTGTATACTGAAAAGGGAGTAATTAATGTTGTATTTTTTTTAATAAATGGAAAAATCAGTCACAATTAGTTTCTTGTGTATAAATAAAAACCCCGCCAAAGCGGGATTCATTATTAATTTTCAACTCTTAATTATTCATTAAGTTCTATTCTTTCACTAAATATCTCCAGCCAAATTTATCTTCAACTTTATTGTTTTGGATATCTGTAATTCGTTTTCTCAACAGTATAGCATAACTATCGTCAGTTTTTAACTTTGGCAACTCATAGTCATTTCCTTTAAAACCAAATCCCGTAATAGGATTTACTACTGCCGCAGTACCTGCACCAAACATTTCTTTCAAAGTTCCGTTTTTTGCTGCTTCTTCAATTTCATAAACAGTAACATTTCTAACTTCTACCTTAATACCTTCGTCTTTGGCAACCTCAAGAATACTTTTACGAGTAATTCCGTCTAAAATTCGATCAGAATTAGGGGCAGTTAATAACGTATCACCTACTCTAAAAAACACATTCATCACACCGGCCTCTTCAAGATTGGTGTGTGTACTGGCATCTGTCCAAACTATTTGTTGATAGCCTTGTTCTTGCGCCAATGCTGTTGGAAAAAATTGGCCAGCATAATTACCGGCTGCTTTTGCAAATCCAACGCCACCGCTTGCAGAGCGACTATACTTATCTGCAAATAATACTTTTACATCACCGCCACCGCCTTTAAAATAAGACTGAACAGGTGATAATAAAAACATAAATTTATATTCTGTTGCAGGAGAGGCTGACATTCCAGGTTCTGAAGCAATCATAAACGGACGGATATACATTGCGTTTCCTTCTCCTTTTTTTATCCAATCTCTGTCTAGTTTTAAAAGTGTTTCCAGCCCTTCGTAGAATAATTCTTTTGGGAATTCGGGCATTTGGAGCCTAACAGCAGAAATATTAATACGTTTCTGATTTTCATCAGGGCGAAACATCCAAATCTTATCATCATCAGCTTTATAGGCTTTCATTCCTTCGAAAACAGCTTGACCGTAATGAAGAACTTTTGCAGATGGATCCATCAGAATTGGTCCGTAAGGTTTAATGACAGGAGTTTGCCACTCACCATTTTTAAAATCACAAATATACATGTGGTCAGTAAAAATACTTCCAAATGCTAAATTGCTGAAATCTACTTGATCTATTTTAGAAGTTCCAGACTTTTCAATCTTAATGTTTTGTGTCGTCGTACTCATATTTTCATTACTTTGTCGCACGCAAAGTTATGAAATTAACGTGATTAATAATTAAACTTTTAATATTTTTAATAGGTTCATTTCTTTGCATAAATTTGCTCAAAAATTTATAATTAATTTATTTCATTGAAAAGAGAAATTATTACAACCGCAGACGGTTCTACTACTATTCATATTCCAGATTGGAATGAGCAGTATCATTCAAAACATGGTGCAATTCAGGAGGCTTATCATGTTTTTATTAAGAGTGGTTTAGATCAAATTAGTTCTAAAGGTATTTCAATTCTAGAAATAGGTTTGGGTACTGGACTCAATTGTTTTATAACCTATTTGGAAGGGAAGAAAAGAAAGTTGCATATTGATTATGTCGGAGTTGAGGCATACCCAATAAGTGATGATGAGTTTTCTAAACTGAATTACGTTTCAGAATTGAAAAGTGATAAATTCGATATTTTCAATAAAATTCATGTCTCAAATTGGGACGAGAAATTTGAATTGGCTCAAAATTTTTCGCTTTTAAAACGGAAGCAATTATTTCAAAATATAACCGATATAAATTGTTTTGATCTGATTTATTTTGATGCATTTGGAGCAAGAGTACAGCCAGAATTATGGTCGGTTTTAATTTTTCAGAAAATGTATAAAGCCTTAAAGGATAATGGTGTATTGGTCACTTATTCCGCTAAAGGAAGCGTAAGAAGAGCCATGATTGAGGTGGGGTTTACGGTTGAAAAATTACCTGGCCCACCTGGAAAAAGAGAAATGCTGAGAG
>JAGLDM010000250.1 GCA_023145595.1 Flavobacteriaceae bacterium
AGAACTAAGCAATTAAGTATAGCCGTTGTTGTGGTGTCGTTATTTTTTTAAGCAGACATTGGATTCACTTGAATTTGTCCTCCGATTGCTTTTAATACTTTCATAATTGTAGCAAATTGAGGTTTTGCTCCATCTGATAGTGCTTTGTACAAACTTGGTCTGCTTAAACCAGTTTCTTCTGCAATTTTTGTCATTCCGATTGCTTTCGCAATATGTCCGATTGCATTAATCACATCCGCATTATTTCCTTCTTCCAAAACATTATTGAGATATTCCGCAATCATCTCTTTGCTATCTAAATAATCTGCTATTTCAAATCTTGAAGTTCCCATTTTTCTATTTATTTAATTTTTTCCAAATTTCTTTCGCTTTTGCAATGTCTTTTTGTTGAGTAGATTTATCTCCACCAATGAGTAAAACAATTACTTTTCCGTCTTTTTCTTTGAAGTAAATTCTGTAGCCTTTCGCAAAATTTATTCGCATTTCCCGAATTCCATTACCAACGGTTTTACAATCGCCAAAATGTTCGTCAGTTTCTAATTTTTGAATTCTGAATAAAATTTTTGCTTTTGCTTTAAAGTCTTTTAACTTTCTCAGCCATTTGTCAAATTCACTTGTTTTTTCAATAAAGAACATAAATACTGTATCTACTTGGATACAAAGTTACGTTTTATTTTTGGATTATCATAATTCAGATTGGATTTTCAGCAGTCGAGTGAGTTAATGCACCACAACAAAAAAATAGCGACGTATTTTGTTAAATAGGACACTAATTCTTATTGAATTAATAAATTACACCCTCTAATATCCGTATTGTCAAACCTTCCTAATATCTCAAATTGAGTGGTTGATATTTTCTTTCCTAAATCTTGAGTTGCAATAAAACTACAAGAATTGATATTCGCCAAATCAATAATGTTAACTCCGCCAGTTCTTCCGTTTGGAAGTAAAGACAGCGGGTCTTCGGTATCTCTTATTAAAACATCCATCCAAGGAGGGTATTCAAAGACTCCATTTCCTTTTGAATAAGCCTGACTTAATAATTCTGTCATTCCGTATTCGGAGTGAATTTTAGTTACTCCAAAACCTTTGGTTAAAACGTCATGTAATTCTTCTCGAATCATTTCTTTTCTACGACCTTTCATTCCGCCAGTTTCCATAATAAAAGCATCTTTTAAATCGAATTTTTGTGATTCTGCTAAATCTAATAAAGCATAAGAAACACCCAAAAGAAGTATTTTTTTGTCTTTTTTAGAGTGATTTTGGATAATTTCGATCAGTTTTGATGTGTTTTTGAGAAAAAATCCACTTTTATTATTTTTACTTTTCTTAATTAAATCATCTGCCATATAAATTAAAGAAGAGCCATCGCGCTCTAAATAACTTGGTAATAAAGCGAGGACTATATAATCTTCAATATTACCATAAAAATGAGCGAAGCCCTTCAAATAACTTTCTTCATAAATAGAAGTGTCAGAAACAAAATGGCGACTTTGCTCACCCGTCGTACCACTACTTAAAAAAACTTGTTGAATGGAATCAGAAGTTGAAATAATTTTATGACTTTTAAAAAACTGAATAGGTAAAAATGGAATATCTTTAATCTTTAAAATAGAAGAAATATCAACTTTTAAGAATTTTAAAAAATCTCGATAAACTATACAATTCTCTGATTGGAACCGGAACACTTCAAGTGCTTTTGTTTCAAAATCACTTCTGGTTGAAATGTTAAAGTTTTGGTGTAGCTTCATGTGCCTTGCAAAAATAGTGTAAATTTGAACAACGACTAACCATCAACTGTAAACGAATTAATCATAAATTTAAAAAACATGAAACATTATTTATTACTTTTTTTGGCTATTGTTACTTTTACTTCTTGTAATGATGACGACGACTACAATGAGCACGATTATCACTTAGAATATACAAGTGTTATAGATGTGGATGTTCCAGATGAATTTATTTATGGACGCACCTATGAAATTGATGTTACCATTGAATTACAAGACGGTTGTCATTATTTTTATAATCAATATGAATATAGATATGAGGGAACTGCAAGGCTTATTTACCCTATTGTGCATATAGATGATAATGTTCCATGTACTGAAAACATCAGAGAAACGACCTTTTCAATACGAGTGCAAGCCCTGCAGGCTGAACCATATATTTTCATGTTTTATCAAGGAGAAGATGCAGATGGGCAAGACCAGTTCTTGAAAGTAATAGTTCCTGTAATTTAATTTTTTGTGAATTAAAATCATTTGGCTATTTTAATTGAGGTTTATTTATAGATTTTAGTTAAAACAAGTTCGATTTTATATAAAAGACGTGTGAGTAATCCGTAAGGATTGTTCACACGTCTTTTCTTTTTAATTTGTAGTTTTAAGCATTAAAATAATGGCAATGACAGATATTCAAAAAACACTTAAAAGTTTAGGTTTAATAGAACTAAATAATGGTGTATCCACAGGCTCTAACAATTTCGGAAATGGTAAAATTATTGAATCCTATTCTCCTGTAGACGGGAAATTAATAGGGAAAGTAACTTCCGCCTCTCCAAAAGATTACGAAATAGTTTTACAAAGTGCTACTAAAGCATTTAAATCGTTTCGAACGATTCCTGCACCTCAACGTGGAGAAATGGTGCGTCAGTTTGGAGATAAATTACGTGAGTTAAAACAGCCTTTGGGAACATTGGTTTCCTATGAAATGGGGAAATCACTGCAAGAAGGTCTGGGCGAAGTTCAAGAAATGATTGATATCTGTGATTTTGCAGTCGGTTTGTCAAGGCAATTACACGGACTTACCATGCATTCTGAACGACCAGGGCATCGGATGTATGAGCAATACCATCCATTGGGTGTTGTTGGAATAATATCAGCATTCAATTTTCCGGTGGCTGTTTGGGCATGGAATACGGCGCTAGCCTGGATTTGTGGTGATGTATGTGTTTGGAAACCTTCTGAAAAAGCACCATTGTGCGGAGTTGCTTGCCAAAATATTGTTGCAGCAGTTTTAAAAGAAAATAATTTTCCAGAAGGGATTTCGTGTTTGGTAAATGGTGATTATAAAGTGGGTCAGCTAATGACAAATGATACACGTATTCCATTAATTTCTGCAACAGGATCTACAAGAATGGGTAAAATTGTAGCAAAAGATGTAGCCGGTCGTTTGGGAAGATCTTTGTTAGAACTTGGAGGAAATAATGCGATTATTGTAACTCCAGATGCAGATATAAAAATGACGGTAATTGGTGCCGTATTTGGTGCTTGTGGAACAGCTGGTCAGCGTTGTACATCTACAAGAAGACTAATAATTCATGACAGTATTTATGATAAAGTTGTAGCCGCTATTGTGACGGCATATAAACAATTGCGTATTGGAAATCCGTTGGATGAGAACAATCATGTAGGGCCATTAATTGATAAAGATGCCGTTAAAATGTATTTGAATGCTTTGGATAAAGTTGTTGAAGAAGGAGGAACCATTCTTGTTGATGGGGGAGTTCTTTCTGGTGAAGAATATGAAAGCGGTTGCTATGTGAAACCGGCAATTGCTGAGGCAAAAAACAGTTTTGAAATCGTACAACAGGAGACTTTTGCTCCAATTTTGTACATATTAAAATATTCTGGAACTATTGAAAACGCGATGGATATTCAAAACGGAGTTGCCCAAGGTTTATCTTCGGCGATAATGACTAATAATTTACGAGAGGCAGAGTACTTCTTATCTGTTCAAGGTTCAGATTGCGGAATTGCAAACGTAAATATTGGAACTTCTGGCGCTGAAATTGGCGGAGCATTTGGTGGTGAAAAAGAGACTGGTGGCGGTCGAGAATCTGGTTCCGATGCATGGAAAGTTTATATGAGACGTCAAACAAATACCATTAATTATACAACAGAATTACCTTTATCTCAAGGAATAAAATTCGAATTATAATACCTAATTGAAAACAAATGATCGCTGTAAAAATTCGAAAAGCAAATAAAGAAGATGCGTCTTCAATCTTAAAATTGATTCAGCAGTTAGCAGATTTTGAAAAAGAACCTGATGCTGTTGAAGTTACTGTAGCCGATATTGAGCGAGATGGCTTTGGAGAAAACCCGCTTTTTAACGTGTTTATTGCAGAAGTTGAAGGCAATGTTGTGGGAATGGCTTTGTATTATTACAGATATTCTACTTGGAAAGGAAAAACGATTCATCTAGAAGATTTAATTGTAGAGCCAACCATGCGTAAGAAAAATATAGGAGGTTTGTTATATGCTGAAATTATGAAGCAAGCAGCAAAAGAAAAAGTGCGTAGAGTAGAGTGGGTAGTTTTAGACTGGAACACACCTGCCCGTGATTTTTATATAAATTCTGGGGCAAAAATATTAACCGACTGGGAAACTGTTCAAATGGATGAAAGCGGAATCGATAATTTTGTATCAAAAGATTCAAAAAAACGTAAATGAAAATTTTTAAATTTGGAGGAGCATCTGTAAAAGATGCAGAATCGATCAAAAGTTTAGTTGAGGTTTTAATTCATGAACAAGAAGAAAACCTAATCATTGTTATTTCTGCAATGGGAAAAATGACCAATGCTTTTGAGAAAATAGTGAACGCTTTATTTTTTAATAAAAATGAACTTGAAAGATCTGTCTCTGATGTTAAAAATTATCATTCAAAGATTGTATTCGGTTTATTTGGAGATTCTAATACAGAAATTTTCAAGGAAATTGAAGTTGAATATGAAGGTTTAGAGAACTTTATTGAAGAAAATAAAAAAGATGATTTTGATTTTGTTTATGATCAAATAGTAAGTTTGGGAGAATTAATTTCCACAAAAATTGTAAGTGCTTATTTAAATAAAGTAGGAATAAAGAATACTTGGTTAGACGCTCGTAAACTTATTGCAACAGACGCTTTTTATAGGGAAGCAAAAGTAGATTGGAAAAGCACTAAAGAAAAAATTAGTAAAGCAGTTTCTAAAAAAGAAATTAGCATCACACAAGGATTTATAGGAGGCTGTAACGATAAGGTTACAACGCTAGGAAGAGAAGGTTCTGATTTCTCTGCCGCAATTTTTGCTTACTGTTTAAATGCTCAAAGCGTGACCATTTGGAAAGATGTTCAGGGAGTTTTAAACGCAGATCCCTCTTGTTTTAAAGAAACAGTAATGTTGCAGCAAATCTCATATAAAGAAGCCATAGAAATGGCTTATTATGGAGCATCTGTCATTCATCCAAAAACTTTAAAACCTTTAGAGAATAAACTAATTCCGCTGCGGGTACGTTCTTTTTATGATTTGAATAATGAAGGAACAATCATTCAAAAGGGAAAAAAATTAGTTCCAAAAGTTCCTTGTTTTATTTTGAAAAATCAACAAATTTTGGTGTCAATTTCTGCCTTAGATTTTTCATTCATGGTAGAGCATCATCTCAGTCAGGTGTTTCAAAAATTGCATGACTATAAGTTAAAAGTGAATTTAATTCAAAATTCTGCACTGAGTTTTTCGGTTTGTATAGAAGATAAGTTTGATAATTTTTTATCCTTTTATGAAGAGTTAAAATCAACCTATAAGATTAGTTATAATACTGATTTGACACTCTATACAATTCGGCATTTTGACAAAGCTTCCATTGAAAGAGTTGTGAACGAAAAAAAAGTATTTTTGAAGCAGAGCAGTAGAGAAACGATCCAAATAATTACAGAATAAACTTTATATTTGTTGCTCTCACAAATCGTAATATTTAAATGGGTCTAGTTACCGCAAAGGAAGTTTCAACAGCATTAAGCCTTAATAAATACGGTTTTTTAGGGCCTTTTTTTGGGTGGGTTTTGATGAAAATCACACGAATATCGGCAATTAATAAGATTTACAACAAACACAAACACTTGTCTGATAATGCTTTTTTTGATGCTCTCTTAGAAGATCTTGAAATTAAGTTTGAAATTCCAGATGAGGATTTAAATAGAATTCCGAAAGATGGTGCTTTTATTACCATTTCCAATCATCCTTTAGGCGGAATTGACGGGGTTTTATTGCTTAAACTCTTGGTGAAAAAGCGACCTGATTATAGGGTTATTGCCAATTTTATTTTACATAGATTTGAGCCAATGAAACCTTATATTATGCCTGTAAATCCGTTTGAAGACCGAAAAGAGGTTAAATCGAGTATGGCAGGTGTTAAAGAGGCTTTGTTGCATTTAAGAGAAAACAAACCTTTAGGGATATTCCCTGCCGGAGAGGTTTCTACCTATAAAGACGGAAAATTAATCATAGACAGACCTTGGAAAGAAGGGGCGGTTAAGTTGATAAAAAAAGCGAAAGTCCCTGTAATTCCTATTTATTTTCATGCTAAAAATAGCCGTTTGTTTTATGTGGTATCTAAAATAAGAGGAACCTTTAGAACAGCGAAATTACCTTCTGAGGTTTTATCACAAAGAAAAAGAGTTGTAAAAGTTAGAATAGGAAAACCAATTTCGGTTAAAGATCAAAATAAATATAAGAGTATTGATGAATTTCAAGAGTTTATCAGAAAGAAAACATATATGTTGGCAAAACCTTTTGTGTCAGCACCGATAAAAATTACCGCACCTATTTTAAAGTTTTCAAAAGAGCCTAAAGAAATTGTGTCACAAGGCAATATTGCCGACATGGTACAAGAGGTTAATACACTGCGTGAAAACGGCTGTAGAATGATGGAAAGCAAAAACTACGAAGTGTTTTTTACGAGTGCAGACAAGATTCCGAATTTACTTTTGGAAATTGGTAGATTGAGAGAAATTACATTTAGATCTGTTGGAGAGGGAACCAATAATGAGATTGATTTAGATAGATTTGATGACCATTATCATCATCTCTTTTTATGGGATACAATAGCGAAACGACTCGTTGGGGCATATCGAATGGGATTGGGAGTTGATATTTACAAAAAATATGGAATGGATGGGTTTTATGTTCAAACCCTATTTAAATTTGATTCAGAACTACATAATATGATGAGTAAAACCATTGATATTGGTCGTGCCTTCATTATTAAAGAATATCAACAAAAACCGATGCCTTTATTCTTTTTGTGGAAAGGAATTGTTCATGTAACCTTGCGTCACCCCGAGCATAAATATTTAACAGGAGGCGTTAGTATTTCGAATCAGTTTTCAGATTTCTCAAAATCTTTGATGATTGAATTTATGAAATCACATTATTACGATCCAGATATCGCTCAGTATATTCATCCAAAAAAAGAATACAAAGTGAAATTGAAAGATGCCGATCGTGATTTTGTTTTTGATGCCACTCAGGCAGATTTAAATAAGTTTGACAGACTGATTGATGAATTAGAACCTGGGAATTTAAGAATGCCAGTTTTAATTAAAAAATACATCAAGCAAAATGCGAAAATGTTGGCATTTAATGTTGATCCAGAATTTAATAATGCCATTGACGGACTTATGTTTATCAAAATTTCTGACATTCCTGAAAGTACAGTTCAGCCAGTGAAGGAAGAGCTTCAGGCAGAATTGGAAATGAAAACGAAATAAAATGGAGTTTTGTGGCAGTCTCTTTTTGCGATTGATATGGACTTAATTTACACAACCTCTCCTTTAATTTTCTTATTCAATTGAATAGCATATCCGTCGGACATAGAAGAAACAAAACTACAAACAGCAAAGATGCGGTTGTATAATTTTTCATCAGGGTTTCGTAGTTTTTCTGGCAACAGTTGAATGATTAATTGGTCATAATTAGAAGCGATATTTTCGTAATTGTTGTTCATCGCTGTTATAAAAACATCTAATAAATCAGACAAAACCTTGTAACCAGCAACTTCTTTTTCTATAACCTCATTACTTTTGTATATCTTCTCTACACTCAATTTGATAATATCATTCATTTGAGCTTCGTATTTACATTTGTCGAGAAGTGATTTACTAAAATTCCCGTTCAAAATGGACGATTCATTTTCTAAAAACACGTTGACGGCTTCTTTAACAAGATTGCCAATAGCCAAAGCACGTAAATAACTTACTCGGTCTTTTTTTGTGGTTAATTGATGATATTTTTCTGACTTTATGCTGTCTCTAACTAGATTAATCAAGTATTCTAAAGCAAACTCTTCATCAATCAATCCTAAGTTAATTCCGTCTTCAAAATCGATAATAGTATAGCAAATATCATCTGCAGCTTCAACTAAAAAAGCCAATGGATGACGGTTGTATGCAAGGTGATTATCGTCTCGCAATTTGGGAAGTCCTAAATCTTCAACCACTTCATTAAAAGATTTTAAATCAGATTGAAATACTCCGAATTTTTTATCTACAATATGGTTTGTTGGTTTTTTTGGAAGTGATTCTTTTGGGTATTTCATAAAGGCTCCCAAAGTTGCGTATGATAATCTTAATCCGCCTTCGATACCAGTTCTGCTTTCGGTTAAAATTTTGAATCCGTTGGCATTCCCTTCAAAATCGATTAAATCCTGCCATTCTTTTTCTGTTAACTCCGATTGAAAACGTTGTCCTTTTCCTGTTTTAAAATACTCACCGATTGCCTTTTCACCAGAGTGACCAAAGGGAGGGTTTCCAATATCATGCGCCAAAGCTGCCGCAGCTACAATTGCGCCAAAATCATTTGCTTGGTATCCCTTTTCTACCAATTCGGGGTATTTAAGTAAAAGTTCTTTCCCTACGATTCTTCCTAAAGAACGCGCAACAGAACTCACCTCCAAACTATGTGTTAAGCGCGTGTGAACAAAATCGGTTTTAGAAAGAGGAACAACCTGTGTTTTATCTTGCAAACTTCTAAATGAATCAGAAAAAATAATACGGTCAAAATCGACTTCAAAGCCTAATCTTGTTTCGTCTTGCTCATTTCTTGGTCTATTAAATGTGTCGCCTTGTCGTTTTAAAGAAAGTAATTGTTCCCAGTTCATATGTTTTATTTATGATTGCAATATAGTAGTTTTGGTAAAAATGGAGTTGGAATAATACGGACAAAAATAAATCTTCTTTTTTATCTTTAAGATAACGACTTCTTAACATTCGTTTAATATAATTGTTGGTTATTTGTGGCAACAAAAACTAAGAGTATTTATATAATTATGAAAAAACATTTTTTCTTAACGGCAGCATTAATAAGTCTTACTTTTACTGCCCAATCTCAAAAACTAAGCGACACAAAATTTGGTGAAGGCATGGTAAATCATGTTGCTAAAGACAGTTCATGGAGCGTAAAATTTGCGCCAAGAATTCAAATGTTATCTTCTACAAATTGGAGACATGACGGCGATCAGTATGGAAAATCCAATACCAGTTTTCTAATTCGTAGAGCACGATTAAAGTTCAAGGGTTTTATACTTTCACCAAAACTTCAATATAAATTAGAATTGGGATTATCTAATAGAGACATTTCTGGAGGATCAATATATACAGGAAATTCTCCAAGATATATTTTAGATGCTGTTGTAAAGTGGAATTTTTATAAGAATTTTACTTTATGGGCAGGTCAAACAAAATTGCCAGGAAATAGAGAGCGTATAATTTCATCAGCAAATTTACAGTTGGTAGATAGGTCTCTTTTAAATGCAAATTTTAATATTGATAGAGATTTAGGCTTGCAATTAAAACACCATTTCACTCTTGGGAATAACTTTGTAATTAAAGAAACCTTTTCAGTAGCACAAGGTGAAGGTAGAAATGTAGTAACAGGAAATTTAGGAGGACATCAATACACCACCAAGTTAGAATTTTTACCTTTTGGGAATTTTAAAAGTAAAGGAGATTATTTAGGAAGTTCTTTGCAAAGGGAATCTTCAGTTAAATTAGCAGTTGCAGCGGCTTATGACATTAATAGTAATGCTGTGAGAAATTTAAGTAATAGAGGTATTTATATGATAAATGATGTTGGTCTTTATGAAACAGATATCAAAACCTTATTTCTAGATGCAATCGTAAAATATCAAGGATTTTCATTCATGGCAGAATATTCTAATAGAACCGCGAAAGATCCAATCGCAAAAAATTCTGATGGCACAGAAACAGGTATTGTTGTAAGAGAAGGAAATGGTATGAACTTTCAAGGAGGGTATTTATTTCCTAAAAATTGGGAAGTAACAGGAAGGTTTTCAACGGTTGATGTCAAAAAGAAAGACTTAACCAACCAATATACACTTGGGTTTTCCAAGTATTTTGTTGGACATAAATTAAAGATTCAATCTGATTTGAGTTATCTTGAACTTAACAGTTTAGGAAATGACTTAATGTACAGACTTCAATTGGAAGTTTGTTTTTAGACTTAAAAAGATAACATTAACATAACATAAGGCCTAATAATAAAAGGTATTTTTACACCTTTAAAACAAAGAGACATGGATAATATTTACTTATTTATGGTCATTGCTTTAGCCGTTTTAGCGGTTGCCGATTTAATAGTTGGTGTGAGTAATGATGCCGTTAACTTTTTAAATTCAGCAATTGGATCTAAAGCAATTTCGTTTAGAACCATTATGATTGTTGCAAGTTTAGGAATTGCCTTTGGCGCCATTTTCTCTAGCGGAATGATGGAAGTTGCCCGAAAAGGAATTTTTGTTCCTGCAATGTTTAATTTCGATAACATCATGGTCATTTTTATGGCGGTAATGATTACTGATATTTTATTGCTCGATTTCTTTAACATCTTAGGGATGCCAACTTCAACTACTGTTTCTATCGTATTTGAATTGTTAGGTGCTGCGGTTGCTGTTGCATTGATAAAAATTGGTGCTACTACTGGCGATTTCTCTACATTATCAGAGTATATAAATACGGCTAAAGCAGGTCAAATTATTTTCGGGATACTATTATCTGTCGTTGTTGCATTCTCGGTCGGGGCATTTGTGCAATATATATCTCGACTTTTATTGTCTTTTAATTTCGAAAAGAAAGCCAATTGGGTTGGTGCTTTATTCGGGGGAGTTGCATTAACAGCAATGGTTTATTTTATTTTAATAAAAGGGATTAAAGGGGCTGAAATTGCAAAACAACCATTAGATATTTTAAACGGGTCAACCATTAAATACTTTTTAGAAAACAATGTATTTGGTATCGTAGCAGTAAGTTTTGTTTTTTGGTCAGTAGTGTCATATGTGTTTATTGACTCCTTAAAAATAAGCATCTACAAACTAATCATAGGAGTAGGTACTTTTGCATTGGCATTGGCGTTTGCAGGAAATGATTTGGTAAACTTTATAGGTGTGCCAATTGCTGCTTGGCAATCTTTTCAAGCATGGTCAGGAACGGGAGTTCCGGCAACTGAATTTATGATGGATATTTTAGGAGAAAAAGTACCTACGCCAACATTATTGTTACTTGTGGCAGGTTTAATTATGATACTTACTTTATGGTTCTCTAGCAAATCAAGAGAGGTTTTAAAAACATCTTTAGATTTAGCTTCTCAAGCAGAAACAAAAGAACGTTTTCAGCCAAATTTCTTGTCGAGAGGGTTGGTAAGAGGAGCAATGTTGATTTCAAAATATTTCTCAATAATTACCCCGAAATCATTTCAGAAAAAAGTAGATAAACAGTTTGAAAAGCCTGTGATCGTACTGGTGCAAGGAAAAATTCATGAGTTGCCAGCATTTGATATGGTACGTGCCGCGGTGAATTTAATGGTTGCGGGGGTTTTAATTTCTATTGCAACGTCATATAAATTACCATTGTCAACGACTTATGTAACGTTTATGGTTGCCATGGGTACTTCTTTGGCTGATAGAGCTTGGGGAAGTGAAAGTGCCGTATATCGGGTTGCTGGGGTGTTAAATGTGGTTGGCGGATGGTTTGGAACTGCGATTATAGCTTTTGTAGCTGCTTCAATTGCTGCCTTTTTAATTAACTTGAATAAAGAAGTAATGATTCCTATCTTGCTTTTAGTAGCAGTATTTTTATTGGTTCGAAATTCTATTAATCACGTTAACAAAAAGAAAGAATCTAAAGCAGAAGATAGTTTGATTAGAGCAGAGAGTAAATCGGTTCAAGGGGTTATTGAAGAAAGTGCAGACACAATTTCAAAAGTGTTAAAAAGAGTGAGTAAGATTAATGAGAACACCATTAACGGACTTATAAATCAAGATTTAGCATTGCTTAAGAAAGGTAGAAAAACAGTTGGGAAATTGGAGTCTGAAATAGAAGATTTACAAAATAATATCTTCTATTTTATTAAAAATCTAGATGAAACCTCTGTAAGTGCAAGTATATTTTATATGAATGTTATTGGAGATTTACAGGATATTACCCAGTCTGTTGATTTTGTTTCAAAGGTAAGTCATAAGCATATAAACAACAACCATAAGGGCTTAAAGAAAAATCAAGCGAAAGAATTAAAACAAATCGAGAAGAGTTTGAGAGTTTTATTTGTGAAAACGAGAGCAGCGTTCGATTTGCGGGCTTTTAATCAAATAGCAGGTCTTTTAGACGAAAAGAAAAAGTTACTGCAAACAGTTTCTGAATGTGCTCAAAAACAAGTAGAAAGAACAAGAACTACTGAATCTAGCCCTAAAAACACAATGCTTTATTTTAGTATTTTGTTAGAGACAGAAGACTTGATTAAGGCAACCATTAGTTTGTTAGAATTATACGCTGCTAAAAAGTAGTTGGTAAAATTATTTATATAAAAAGCCTCAACAGTATTTCGTTGAGGCTTTTTGGTTTTTGGAGATTTTCTGTTGCCTAAAGTTCTATGACCCCACACATCTCACAATCATCAGGATTGTTTTGAGACGCTATTAATATAGTCTTTAGTTCTTAACAAATTAATAGCAGTTTACGGAATTCGAAAGATCTAATAATTAACTGTTAGCAAGTGTGTTATTGATTTTTTTAAAAAACGTTAGATGATGTGATTTTTGAACTATAAAAGCGAATAGGTTTTTTTACTTTTCTTTTTTGAATTTTAAATACTCTTCTGCCACTTTTTCTAATTCGGAGTACCAATCTTCTCCAAACTTTCGAATCAACGCTTGTTTGGTAAATTTATAAACAGGCACTTGCAATTCCTTTCCAAGAGTACAGGCGTCATCACAGATTTGCCACTTATGATAATTTACGGCAGAAAATTCGGTGTAATCTTGAACTCGTATTGGGTATAAATGGCAAGAAATTGGTTTTTTCCAAGTAATTTCACCTTGGTTATATGCTTCTTCAATAGCACATTGTGCAACATTTTTTTCATCAAAAAACACATAAGCACAGTCGCGATTATCAATGAGTGTTGTTTCATATTCACCATTAGAAGTAGTGAACAAACCCTGATCTTCAAGAGCAGCAATTCCTTCTTTTCTAAGAAACGGTTTTACTTTTGGGTAAATATCCATTAAAATTTTTAGTTCCTCTTCTTCCAGCGGTGCGCCAGCATCACCATCTATGCAACAAGCCCCTTTACAGGCAGCGATGTTACAGACAAAATCTTTTTCAATAATATCTTCTGAAATAATTGTTTTTCCTAGTTGAATCATGCCGCAAAAATACAATTTATAATTGCTTATTTTAAGGAAAAGACTCCTGACTGTATTTGGTTTTAAAATGGATCAAGTATCTATAAAAGTAGAAGCATGTGTTAAATTTGAAAATAAAAAAAGCGTAACACCTAAGTGTTACGCTTTTTGATTTTATTTACAGACCCTATTGATCATCACATAATTCTAGAGCATCAACATCTTCATCAGAACGACTATAAGTCTCAGTCCGAACAGAACCTTTATAGTTATATTTGAGAACTAAATTATCGTTTTCAATCGTAATAGTAATAATTTCCTCAAAATCCCCTCCATAATTTGCTTTAAAGCTAAATTTACTCTCTGAACTTTCAAGAATAGTTATCCCAACCATTCCGTAACCTCCCAGAGACCAATTCACATAACAGCTAGAAGGGTCATCTCCTTTAGACTCAGAGTTCTTAGATTCTTCAATGTTATCTGACCAACTTTCAGCTATTACGTCTAGATCATTTACTATTCTAAGAAAAGTTGTGCTATTTTCCCATGTTGTATTTGCATACATCTCTAAAAGAGCTTTAGCGTCGTCGTCGTCGTCATCATCGCTACAACTGTTGAATGAAATAGCCATCACTAAAAGAAGCGATAAATAAATAAGCGGTTGTTTTAAAATTATTTTTTTCATAATTATGATTTGTAAGTGAGTATCAAAAGTATAGATATGTGTGCTATAAAACAAGTAGTTATGGTAAAACAGGTGTTTTTTTAGGTTGGGTTATGCCAGTATAATTGCTTATTTTTACATAAAATAATAGGTAACATGAATCTAAATTTTAAGGAAATACTGGCAGCCTTTATGGTTTTATTTGCCGTAATAGATGTAATTGGAAACATTCCAGTTATTATTGATTTGCGTAAAAAGGCAGGAAAGATTGAGCCAGGAAAGGCAGCAATTATTTCTGGGCTTATTATGATTTTATTTCTATTTGCAGGAAAAAGTTTACTGTCTCTAATAGGAATTGATGTGAATTCATTTGCTGTTGCAGGAGCATTTATCCTATTTTTTATTGCTTTAGAAATGATTTTAGGAATCACTTTGTACAAAGAAGAAGAGGGAGGGTCTTTAACAACATCTGTGTTTCCATTAGCATTTCCATTAATAGCAGGGCCAGGGAGTTTGACAACTTTGCTGTCTCTTCGTGCAGAGTTTCATATTGAAAATATCATAGTTGCTGTAGTGATCAATGTAATATTAATCTATATTGTTTTGAGGACATCGGTTAAGATTGAGCGAGTTTTAGGTCCGAATGGAATTAATATTATCAGAAAAATATTTGGTGTTATTTTATTGGCAATTGCGGTAAAACTGTTTGCAACGAATATAAAAATGTTGTTTTAAACAAAAAAAGTGCAGAACTTAGTTCTGCACTCTAATTTTTTAATTTTGTACTTTATTTTACTAACATCATACATTTTGTCAATGCATCAACATTTGTATCAGAAGGAAGAAGTGTCTTGGTTATCTCCGAGCGACCGTTTATTGTAAGAAACGTTATTGAACCTATGTTTTTTATAAAAGTTAATGTGGTAGGGAACCTTTCACCAAATTTTACAGGTAGTTTTACAACTAGTTTGTTCGCTGTACTTTCAATAATTTCTGCATCATCGCTTCCCAAAGTTCCGTAGTCATAGCACTTCATGGTAGCGCTCCCTTTCCAAGCTTCAACCAATATAGAAATGTCGGTACTAAATTTAAAATACCCACTTTTATCTGTCCATACTGTTCCTGCGTTGTTTCTTAAAAATGACGGAGCATCATAGCCGTCTACACATACTGTCAATTCATCAACATCTTCTTCAGAAGAGGTAAGTGTCATGGTCATGTCATCTTCGCCATCCATTTCTACAAGAATAGTTATCGTACCGTCTTCATTTTTTGTAAAAGTCAATGTTTCAACGTCTCCTTCTTTAGTTATTTTCACAACTAGTTCGTTTTCTGAAGTGCTAACAAGTTCTACATCAGCCTCTTCAAAAGTGTCATACTCATAACAGACCATCGGTTTTGGTCTTATTACGGCTTTGTCAGCAGCCTCTTTAGCTAATATATAAGGATAATATGTATTGCGTTCCCAAGATTCAGCCAATATAGAAATGGTGCTGCCAAATCTAAAAAAGTTTCCATCTTCATCTGTCCATACTGTTCCTGCATACGTCTCTAAAAACATTTTTGTCGCTGGGGCTGGAGTTTTATCGTCATCATCGTCGTCACTACAACTATTGAATGAAATTGCCATCACTAAAAGAAGTGATAGATAAATAAGCGGTTGTTTTAAAATTGTTTTTTTCATAAGATTAGATTTTTATAAGTTAAGCGTCAAAAATACAGATAAAGGTGTTATAAAACAAAGGTTTACGGATAAAACTCAGGGCAGAATCATGCTTTTTTAAAAGAAGTGAAATAAAAAATCCGTAAGCATTCGTGAAATCCGTGTCTCAGCATTTAAGTATGAGTTTGCCCTGGGTCACACATAATTAGAATCATTTTAAAAGTGTATATTTGAGAAAACTTAAAACCCCGATTATGAGTAAGTCAAAATTTCAAAAAGAAGCCCTTTCATATCACGAAAATCCAAGACCTGGAAAAATAGAAGTAATACCAACCAAAAAATATGCTACCCAGCGTGATTTGGCTTTGGCATATTCTCCTGGTGTAGCAGAGCCCTGTTTGGAAATTGAGAAAGACAGAGAGAATGTGTATAAATACACCTCTAAGGGGAATTTAGTTGCAGTTATTTCTAATGGTACAGCCGTTTTAGGCTTGGGAAATATCGGACCAGAAGCGTCAAAACCCGTAATGGAAGGGAAGGGTTTGTTGTTTAAGATTTTTGCAGATATTGATGTGTTTGATATTGAAGTTGACGCAACTGACGTAGATAAATTTGTAGAGACTGTAAAAGCAATAGCACCTACTTTTGGTGGAATTAATTTAGAGGATATAAAGGCTCCTGAAGCTTTTGAGATAGAACGAAGATTGAAAGAGGAATTAGATATTCCGGTGATGCATGATGACCAACATGGAACAGCAATAATTTCGGCAGCAGCGTTAAAAAATGCCGTTGAAATTACTGGAAAAAAAATGGATGAAATTCATGTGGTGGTGAACGGTGCAGGGGCAGCAGCAATTTCATGTACAAGGATGTACTTACGGCTTGGTGTGAAGCGTGAAAACGTAATTATGTGTGATAGTAAAGGAGTTATTAGGCAAGATAGGGTAGGTTTATCTCCAGAGAAAACAGAATTTGCAACAACAAAAAACATGGAGACGCTTGCAGAAGCGGTTAAAGGAGCAGATGTTTTTATAGGGCTTTCGATTGCGGACTGCTTAACTCCAGAAATGCTATTGTCAATGTGTAAAACACAACCGATTGTTTTTGCAATGGCAAATCCGAATCCAGAAATTGAATATGATTTAGCAGTTAAGACTCGAAAAGATGTGATTATGGCAACTGGACGTTCAGACCATCCAAATCAGGTAAATAATGTGCTCGGTTTTCCATTTATTTTTAGAGGGGCTTTAGATGTTAGAGCGACAAAAATTAATGAAGAAATGAAGATGGCAGCGGTTCATGCGTTGGCAGATTTAACCAAAACACCGGTTCCAGAACAGGTAAATATTGTTTATGATGAAGTGAGTTTATCCTTTGGGCCGCATTATATTATTCCTAAACCATTTGATCCAAGATTAATTTATATGATTCCGCCTGCTATTGCAAAGGCAGCAATGGATTCTGGAGTAGCCACTAAGCCTATTGAAGATTGGGAAGCATATCAAGATGAGTTGATGGAGCGATTGGGAACCGGAAATAAAATTTTACGATTATTGCTTGACCGAGCAAAATCGGATCCAAAACGAATTGTATTTACTGAGGCAGATCATTTAGATGTGTTGAAAGCCGCTCAGATCGTATATGATGAACGCATAGGCATTCCTATTTTATTAGGAAATAGAGAAATTATTTTGGAACTAATGGAGGAGATTGATTTTACAGGTGATGTAGAAATTATAGACCCTAAGTCGGATGAACAAAAAGGGAAAAGAAATCTATATGCCGAGAAATATTGGAAAGCAAGACAACGAAAAGGTATTAAATTATTATGTGCGAAAAAGTTAATGCGCGAACGAAATTATTTTGCAGCCATGATGGTGAATGAGGGAGATTCTGACGCACTTATAACAGGATATTCTCGAAATTATTCTGGATTTGTAAGACCTATGATTGATTTGATAGGAAAAGATAAAGGAGTTTCTAGGGTGGGAGCAACAAATTTAATGTTGACTAAAAGAGGCCCAATGTTTTTAGCAGACACCACTATTAATATTAATCCAACTGCAAGTGATTTGGCAAAAATAACACAGTTGACAGCATCTGTTACTAAAATGTTTGGTGTAGAACCAAATATAGCGATGGTTTCATATTCAAATTTTGGAGCATCTAATCATGCCGATGCAAAAAAAATTAGTGAAGCGGTTGAATTGGTTCGTAAATTAAATTCAAATATAGTTATTGATGGTGAGATTCAAGTTGATTTTGCGTTGAATCCAGAGTTATTAAAAAAGACATTTCCTTTTTCGAAATTGGTAGATAAAAAAGTAAATGTTTTAATATTTCCAGATTTAAATTCAGCGAATATTAGTTATAAAATGATGAAGGAATTGTATGGAGCAGAATCAATAGGTCCCATAATGATGGGCTTAAAAAAGCCTGTTCATATTGTGCAGTTGGGGGCAAGTGTAGATGAAATGGTAAACATGGCCGCAGTAGCTGTAATTGATGCTCAAAATAAATCAAAAAAAAACTAATAAATTCATTACATTTGAGGCTTTAATACTAGCCAATGATTACCCATCTTAGAGGAAAATTAGTTGAAAAAAACCCAACCTATGTCATCGTTGAATGTGGTGGTATTGGCTACTTTTCACATATTTCATTAAATACGTATTCGAAAATACCAGATGAAGAGTCGGTGTTTATTTACACCTATTTGTCAGTAAAAGAAGATTCTCAAACCTTGTATGGTTTTGCCGAAAAGTTGGAGCGGGAAATTTTTAAACTTTTGATATCTGTTTCGGGAGTAGGTCCAAGTATTGCTCGCACCATGTTATCATCCATGTCTATGCAAGAAATACAGCAAGCAATAGCATCTGGCGATAGTGCAAAAATTCAGTCGGTAAAAGGTATTGGAGCAAAAACATCACAACGAGTTATAATTGATTTAAGAGATAAAATCATTAAGACCTATGGACTTGATGAAGTTTCTCCTATTCAAAGCAATACAGCTAAAGAAGAAGCGTTAACAGCCTTAGAGGTTTTAGGGTTTACAATTAGGCAATCGGAAAAGGTGATTGATAGCATTTTAAGAGAAGATGTAACCTTAAATGTACAAGACCTCATTAAGAGAGCATTAAAAAACCTGTAAATAATTGAAAAACAACAACTTAACATACAAACTTGTTGGTGCTTTAATATGGATTTTTTCGATTCAGTTAAATGTGTTTTCTCAGGTTCCACCTATGCCAACTCTTACTCCTCAAAAACAGGATTCAATCATTGCTGTAAGAGATAGTGTTCCGTATAATTTTAATAGTGCACAAAATGGGAGTCTTTATTTAAACACTCCAAAGGAAGTAGAAGTCACTTATGATCCGGAAATTGAAAAGTATATCATAAGAGAAAAGGTTGGAGGGTATTATGTTAGTCAGCCCGTTTATATGACGCCCAAAGAGTATAGAGAACACAAGCTGCAACAAGATATGCAGAAATACTACAAGGAAAAGTTGTCTGCTATAGGAGGTAAGTCTAAAGGGGCGCAGGATGCTCAGAAAAACTTATTACCCACTTATTATGTGAAAAACACCCTTTTTGAATCCATTTTTGGAGGAAATTCAATTGACGTGGTTCCGCAGGGAAATGTTGAATTAAGTCTGGGAGTATTATCTCAAAATATTGAGAATCCACAAATTTCAGAAAAAAACAGAAAGAGTATAATCTTTGATTTTGGTCAGCAAATAACAGCAAGCATTAATGCGAAAGTTGGAAATCGTTTAGCGGTTACAGCTAATTACGATACACAATCGACCTTTGATTTTCAAAATCAGGTTAAATTAGAATATACACCTACTGAAGACGATATTATTCGAAAAATTGAAGTTGGTAATGTTAGCATGCCAATTAAAAACTCTTTAATTACAGGGGCACAGAGTTTGTTTGGGGCAAAAACAGAATTACAATTTGGAAAAACAAAAATTACTGGTGTTTTTGCAGAACAGAAATCTCAAACACGATCTGTAACTTCAGAAGGTGGCGCAACACTTAGTGAGTTTGAACTTTTGGCAACTGACTACGATGCCAACCGTCACTTTTTCTTATCTCAGAAATTTAGAGATAATTATGATAAGTCCTTAGAGTTTTTACCTTTAATCAGTAGTGCAATTAACATTACGAGGGTTGAAATTTGGGTTACAAACAGACAAGCATCAACATTAGATTTTAGAAATATTGTTGCATTAGCAGATTTAGCAGAAAATGACCCAACAAATATTGGTGGTACAAATGTAAATCCAAATCCAGGGATGATTCAAGACCCTTCTAATGAAGCCAATGATTTGGCGAACATTATGACCTTGAATGATCCTGTGCGTAAAATTGCAACAGTGCCGTCATCGTTAATGCCTTACGGAATAAGCCAAGGTCGAGATTTTTCTGTTCTAGAAAATGCACGACGTTTATCTTCAAATGAATATGATTTGAATAGGCAATTAGGATATATTTCTTTGAATAAACGATTAGGAGATTCAGATGTTTTGGCTATTGCTTATGAGTATACAATTAGCGGAAGTGATAAAGTATATAAAGTTGGGGAGTTAACTTCAGATGGAATTGTAGCACCAGATAATTTAGTTGTAAAATTATTGAGAGGTGAAATTATTAATACATCTGCTCCTGTATGGGATTTGATGATGAAAAACATTTATTCTTTAGGGGCGTATCAAATGTCTAGTGAGGGATTTAGGTTTGAATTGATGTATAAGGATGACGCTAATGGAGTTGCAACAAATGTGTTTCAAAATGCACAGTCACCTAATGTGAATGATCGAACTTTATTGAATGTTTTTAAACTAGATCAATTAGATCAGAATGACTTTTTAGTGCCGGAAGGAGATGGTTATTTTGATTATATTGAGGGTATCACCATAAATTCAAATCAGGGATATGTAATATTTCCAACTGTAGAACCTTTTGGAAGTAGTTTAAATCCAATTTTAACAGACCCTGCAGATGATATATACATTTTTGAAGAACTTTATGTTAATACAAAATCTCAGGCAAAGAATAATTTTCAAAATAAAGACAAGTACTTTTTAAAAGGGTATTATAGGTCAGAAGAATCTGGCGGAATTCCGTTAGGAGCCTATAATGTTCCTCGAGGTTCAGTGACAGTCACAGTGGGAGGTAGAGAATTGGTAGAGGGAGTAGACTATGTAGTAGACTATCAAATGGGAAAAGTCCAAATAATTGACCCTGCATTAGAAGCATCAAATGTACCAATCAATGTATCTGTAGAGAATAACTCTGTTTTTAGCCTTCAAACTAAACGTTTTTTTGGAGTAGATGTTGAGCATAAATTTTCAAAAAAGTTTTTTGCTGGGGCAACCATTTTAAATTTGAGAGAAAAACCGCTTACTCAAAAAACAAACTTTAATTCAGAACCCATCAACAACACTTTATTGGGACTCCGATTCGATTATGGCTCTGAAGTTCCGCTACTCACAAAATGGGTTAATAAATTACCAAATATTGATACAGATGTAGCCTCAAATTTTTCTGTAAGAGGAGATATGGCTTATCTAATTCCGGGGTCTCCTAAGCAAGTAGAACTAGACGGACAAGCAACATCTTATTTAGATGATTTTGAGGGTGCTCAAATTCCAATTGAATTAAAAAGGCCACTGTCTTGGTATATGGCAAGTACGCCGCAAGGTCAAACGACAATAGATTTAGGAGGAGATGCATTAGATTTAGATTCTGGTAAAAAAAGAGCTAGATTGGGTTGGTATGTTGTAGATCAATTATTTTATGGAAGTTCATCATTACAGCCAAGCAATATAGATGATACAGAACTGTCTAGGGCAGAAGTTAGACGTGTTCGTTATGATGAATTATTTCCAGAACAAGATTTAGACATTACGCAATCATCTATAATAAGAACTTTAGATTTAGCCTACTTTCCATCGGATAGAGGAAGTTATAATTACGATAATACGAATGTTGGTGGAGATGGTAAATTTACAGATCCAGAAGAGCGTTGGGGAGGTATTACTCGCCCGTTAACAGTCACAAATTTTGAGCAGGCAAACATTGAATATATCCAATTTTGGATGCAAGACCCATATCCACATTATTCTATAAATCAGGCTGAAGGTTTACCCGTTGGAGTAGACCCTCAAAGTCCGATAAATCAAGTTGGAGATTTATATTTTAACCTTGGTAATATTTCGGAGGATGTCTTAAAGGATGGACGGAAAATGTATGAAAACGGATATCCAGCCGATGGAGGAACAGCTAATACAGACCCGACGATTTGGGGTAAAGTTCCTACGGGGCAATCCTTGCAATACACCTTTGATGTTAGTGATAATTCGAGGTTAAATCAAGATATTGGGTATGATGGGTTAAATGATGTAGAGGAAACGGCTATGTTTGGGAGTGCTTTAGGGCTAGATCCATCATCTGATAATTACCGCTATTTTAGAGGAAGTCAATATGACGCAAACAATGCTTCTATTCTTACAAGATATAAAGCCTACAATAATACCCAAGGAAACTCGCCTACAGCATCTTTATCATCAGAATCATATCCAACTTCGGCAACGACCTATCCAGATGTTGAAGATATTGATAAAGACCAAACGATGAGTGCGATTGAAAGTTATTATCAATATAAGGTCTCTTTAAATGCAGTTGATTTGGTTGTTGGTCATAATTATATTGTAGATGAGAAAAAAGTGTCAGTGACTTTGCCAGACGGAAATCGAAAAGATTTTAGATGGTTGCAATTTAGAATACCGGTAAATTCACCAGACGAAGTCATTAATGGAATAAGCGGATTTAATTCCATTCGTTTTATGAGAATGTTTATGACCAAATTTAAAATGCCAATGGTTTTAAGGTTTGGGGAATTACAATTAGTACGAGGTGAATGGAGACGCTATGTTAAGGTTGTTGATGAAAACGACAATGCCAACCCACCAGATTTAACTCCGCAAGAATTGTCAGATTTTCAAGTTGGCGTTGTAAGTATTGAAGAAAATGCGTCAAGAACACCTATTCCGTATGTAGTGCCACCAGGAATTAGAAGAGAGCGCATGCAAGGAACTAGCCGTGTTCAACTTCAAAATGAACAATCACTTTCTGTTAAAATATTGGACTTGGATCCAGGAGAAACTCGCATAGTTTATAAAAATGTGAGTCTTGATTTGAATATGTATAAGCAATTAAAGATGTTTGTGCATACCGAGGGAATTCAGACAGAAGCTTCTTTGAATGATGATGAATTTCAGGCTGTTTTAAGAATTGGGAGTGATTTGATAGATAATTATTACGAAATTTCCTACCCATTAAAAGTAACAGGTTTTAATGCAACTACGCCAGAAGAAATTTGGTTGAATGATTTTGATGTTGTCCTTGAAAATTTACCGAAATTAAAATTGATGAGGTATTCTGATGGAATACCTCCAAATATTATTTACCCTGCATTTAGCGCACCACCTATTTCCGGTTTAGATGGGTATGAAATAAGAGTGAAGGGAAACCCTAATTTGGCGAATATAAGAACCATGTCATTAGGAGTTAAAAATAATGTAAATCAGGTTAAAAGTGCTGAAATTTGGTTTAATGAATTAAGAGTAGCTGAATTTGATAATGCCGGAGGTTGGGCAGCAGTTGTAAGTGCTGATGCTAATTTTGCAGATTTTGCAGATATTTCTTTAACAGGGCGAATGGAAACCATGGGATTTGGAAGTATTGAACAAAGCGTAAATCAAAGGTCTCAGGAAGACAGCCAACTATATGACATTGTTACAAATATTAACATAGGTAAATTATTACCTCAGAGAGCAGGAATTCAATTACCATTAAATTACAGCCTTTCTGAAGAGGTTCTAAATCCTAAATATGACCCTCAATATCAAGATGTTTTATTTGAGGATGCGGTCGGTATTAATCCGAATAGTGCAGACTCTAAAGATCAAACCAAACGTAAGAGTTTTAGCTTGATTAATGTTAGAAAGGAACGAACCAATACAAACTCTGACAGAAAACCAAGAATCTACGATGTAGAAAATCTATCAGTTTCTTATGCCTACAATGAAATGGAGCATAAAGATTATAATGTAGAGAAATTTATAGATCAAAATGTAAGAGCCTCAGCAAATTATAATTATGCCTTTATGCCTACGAGTATAGAGCCACTTAAAAACTGGGGGTTTTTAACGAAAAAGAAATATTTAAGATTTATTCAAGATTTTAACTTTAGTTATTTACCAACTACTATTTCGGTAAATTCAAATATTGTTAGAAGTTTTAATGAGCAAAGATCTAGGAGTTTAGTTGCTAACTTACCTCCGTTACCAACACTTACACAGCGTAATTTTATGTTTGATTGGGATTATAATATTGGCTATAACTTGACCAAATCGTTACAGTTTAATTTTAGAGCCACGAATAATTATGTTTATGACGATTTTCAAAATTCAGATGATATAACCTTATTCAATAACTTCTTTACTATAGGAAGACCAGATCATTATCATCAAACGCTGAGCGGTACGTATCAAATACCGATAGATAAAATTCCATTCCTAGACTTTTTGCGAGCAGACTATGCCTTTACTGCAGATTATGATTGGCAAGCAGCATCCCAATCGTATGTAGATCAGATAGGAAATACGATTCAAAATGCAAATACTCAAAATATTAGTGTAGATGCTGATTTTGACAAATTGTACAGGTCAACGGGTTTAACAAAGTTGTTTTCTCCAAAAAAAGCAAGGAAAAAAGCAAAGAAAACAGGGTCTGCAATTCCTTCAGAACCAGAGGAGACTACAAACAGTAGAAGGTCAAAGAGAAAAACGAAAAAGGGACCATTACAATATTTTGGAGACTTGGTAATGATGGTAAAAAAAGGGCGTATCTCTTATGCAGAAAATAACGGAGTGTTCTTGCCAAGTTATATTCCGGAATTAGGATTTTTAGGAAGAGATAATCATTCTGGTAGTTTGGCGCCAACATTTGGATTTGTGTTTGGTGGTCAAGTTGATATTAGAAATAAAGCCTTAGAGAATGGTTGGTTAATTTCAAGAAATATAAATTATACAGACGGTACTGTAGATGACCCTTATTTCAGCAATAATTATACTCAAACACACTTTAACAAAACAGAAGTGATGTTTAACCTAAGGCCTGTTAGAGATTTAGAAATTGAAATATTTGCTAATAAAATTTACACCAAAGCCGTATCTCAACAGTTAGATGTTGTAAATGATTTAACAACAATAATTACTAGGTTTGAAAACAATCCAGTTTCAGAATATGGTAATTTCAGCATGAGTTTTAACATGATTAGAACTGCTTTTGGGTCAAATAACGATGAAACATTTCAAGAATTTAAAAATAATAGAGCAATTATCTCTCAACGATTTGCAGATGATACCGGACAACCTATAAGTGGTTTTGGTCTAAACAGTCAACAGGTAATGTTGCCATCTTTTGTTGCTGCCTATTCAGGAAAAGATGCTTCTTCTGTAACCACAAGCGCCTTTAGAGACATACCATTACCTAATTGGACGATGACTTATAAAGGATTTATGAGAATACCTTGGTTCAAAGAAAATTTCCAAAGTTTTTCGGTTTCGCATGGTTATAGATC